>CAITAM010000373.1 GCA_903890265.1 uncultured Pseudomonadota bacterium
GCTTAAGCATGTTGCCGGCGTCCATCGCGCCGTCAGCCTTGCCGGCGCCGACCATCGTGTGCAGCTCGTCGATGAACAGGATGATCTGGCCCTCCTGTTTGGAGAGTTCATTCAGGACACCTTTCAGCCGCTCCTCGAAGTCGCCGCGGTACTTGGCGCCGGCGATCAGCGAGCCCATGTCGAGCGCAAGAATTCGCTTCCCGCGCAGCCCTTCAGGAACCTCGCCGTTGACTATCCGCAGCGCGAGGCCCTCGACGATGGCGGTCTTGCCCACGCCCGGTTCGCCGATAAGCACCGGATTGTTCTTGGTGCGCCGCTGGAGCACCTGGATGGTGCGGCGGATCTCGTCGTCGCGACCGATAACCGGATCCAGCTTGCCGGATTCCGCGCGGGCCGTGAGATCGATCGTGTATTTATCGAGAGCGCCACGCGTCTCCTCGGCATTCGAGTCGACGACTTTCTCGCCCGCGCGCATCTCCTCGATGGCTTTATCGATGCTGGCCCGGTTCGCGCCGCACTCCGTCAGCGCCTTGGCGAGATCCGTTCGTCCCTCGAGCGCCGCCAGCAGGAACAACTCCGATGAGATGTAGCTGTCGCCACGATTCTGCGCGAAACGATCAGCCACGTTGAGCAGCCTCGCGAGGTCGTTCGACACGTGTACCTCGCCGTCCACGGCACCGCGCACGGGGGTGATGGCGTCGAGCATCTGCGCGACGCGCACCCGGGCCCGCGCGACGTCGACCCCGGTCTTCTCGAGCAAGGGACGGACAGTGCCTCCGGGCTGATCGAGCATCGCCAGCAGCAGGTGTGCCGGTTCGATGAACTGGTGTTCGCGTCCGACCGCGAGCGACTGCGCGTCGGCGAGGGCAGTCTGGAATTTGCTGGTCAGTTTGTCTTGGCGCATGGCATGACTACCAATTGGTGTATAGCGCGGATACTGGGGGCGAACGGGCGGATTTCAACGCGCGGGACCGCGGCTTTCGCGCCTCGCCGCCCGGTCAGGGCAGCCGCCAGACCAGGGTTGCCATGCGCCCTGAGCGCGCATCGCGCCGGTGCGAGTACCAGCGCCCGGCATCGGCAAAGGTGCCCCGGCCGCCACCGTGGACCGCCCCGACGCCGAGGGCGGCCAGCCGGCGCCGGGCGAGCCCGACGAGGTTCGCCAGGAACCGGCCGCGGGCATTCGGCAGAAAATCGGCGGCGGCGGTCGGGTCGGCCGTGACAAAGGCGTCCCGCACCTCGCCGCCGACTTCGAAGGCCGGCGGCTCGATCGAGGGTCCGAGCCAGGCGACGAGCGCCTGCGGTGGGATCCCGAGCGCTGCCACGGTGGCCTCAAGGACCCCGCCCGCGAGCCCCCGCCACCCGGCGTGCGCAATGCCGATGGCCTGTCCGTCCCGACTGGCGAGCACCACCGGCAGGCAATCGGCGGTCAGCACCGCGAGGACCGTGCCGGCCAGCGTGCTGACGGACGCGTCGCCCTCCGGCGGCGGGCCGGATGGCATCGCGTCCCCACGGTGACGGACGACACCCACTCCGTGAACTTGTCTCAGCCACAGTGGCTCCGCCGGCAGGTCCAGAGCGTCCCGCAGCCGCGCGCGGCGGGCGAGGACGGCAGGCGGATCGTCCCCGACGTGCAGCGCGAGATTGAAGTCACCGAGCGGATCCTCGGGGGGCTGCACCGCTGCGGTGCCGGACGGGCTCGACTGGCGGGACGTGACGCCAGCGCACACACCGGGTGGCGCCGGCCAGTCCGCCCACAGCCAGTCGGGCCCGGTCATCCCGTAAAGCTGTCGCGGTGCGCGGCCAGCGCCGCCAGAAGCGCCGCAAAATCGGCCGGCACTGGCGCCTCCACCACCACGTCGCGGCCGCCGCGCGGGTGCGCGAAGGCGAGCCGCGTGGCGTGCAGCGCCTGGCGCTTAAAGCCGGCCAGCAGTGCCGCGAGCTCGGCGGTCGGCGCCGGCGGCAGGGCCCGCCGGCGACCGTACAGCGGGTCACCGACGATGGGATACCCGGCGTGCGCCAGGTGGACACGGATCTGGTGGGTGCGGCCGGTCTCAAGCTTGACGCGGACGAAGGTGTAGCCGTGAAACTTCGCCGCGAGGCGGTAATGGGTCACTGCCGGCCGACCGTCGGCCCGGACCGCCATCCGCAACCGGTCCACCGGGTGGCGGCCAATCGGCGCGTCAACCTGCCCGCCACCCGTCATTTCACCGACCGTGAGGGCAAAGTACTCGCGTGCCACGTCGCGGGCCGCCAGCGCGCGCACGAGCGCGGTGTGCGACTGGAGGTCGCGGGCCACGACCAGCAGGCCGCTGGTGTCCTTGTCGAGGCGGTGGATGATTCCGGCCCGGGGCACGCCGCCGAGGGCCGGGTCGTAGCTCAGCAGCGCGTTCTGCAGCGTCCGGTCCGGGTTGCCGGCGCCAGGGTGCACCACGAGTCCTGCCGGCTTGTTGACCACCAGCAGCGCCTCGTCCTCGTAGGCGATGTCGAGGGCAATGGCCTGAGCCGCCACCGTGGCGGGCGGGCTGTCGGGCTCGGCGATGAGCTCAACCTGCTCGCCGCCGAAAACGCGGTCGCGCGGCCGGCGGACCGCGCCGTCGATCCTGACCTGCCCACCCTCGATCCACTGCTTGAGCCGCATCCGGGAGTAATCCGGGAACAATCCGACCAGTGCCAGGTCCAATCGCTCGCCTCGCAGGGAATCTGGCACGACCTTCTTGTGCGTCGGGGGCATCGGCATAAGTTACGCTATACTTACAGGTCCTGCATTGACGATGGTTCTCCGCGTGCCAACCCAACCCTCCGGCCACCGTCGGTCCTCCCGGACCCTCGCCTTGATCCTGCTGTGCGTCGCCGTCGCTGGCTGCAATCATTCCAGGAAGGATGACACCAACGCGACAGCGACCTCGATCTACACCCGCGCGCACAAGCAGATCCTCGACGGGACCTACGAGCAGGCGGCCAAGAGCTACGAGTCGCTGGAAGCGCGTTTTCCGTTCAGCAACGAAGCGCGCCAGGGACGCCTCGACATCATGTACGCCTATTACCGGGCGCACCAGAAAGAGCAGGCGATCGACGCGGCCGACACGTTCATCCGCGAGAACCCGACGCACCCCCGGGTGGACTACGCCTACTACATCAAGGGCCTGGTCTACTTCGAGCGGTCGCCCAACGCCTTCGAGAAGATGTTTGACGTCGACATGTCGCAGCGCCCGCCGGGCGACGCGCGCAAGTCCTTCGAGGCGTTCTTCCGCCTGGTGCAGCTGTTTCCCCAGAGCGAATACGCGCCAGACGCGCGCCAGCGCATGGTGTATCTGCGCAACCGGCTGGCGGAGTACGAAATTCACGTGGCACGTTACTACGTCGCCCGTGGCGCCTATGTCGCCGCCCTCAATCGCTGCAAGAGCGTCCTTGAGCTCTACGACGGATCGCCTTCCGAGCGTGACGCGCTCGTGATCAGCTCGGAATCCTATCGCAAGCTCGGCATGTCGGACCTCGCCGACCAGACCGACCAGGTGATTGCGGCCAACTTCACGGTCAGCGACGTCCCCGCCGTCAAGAAGCCGTGGTGGCGCGCCTGGTAGCCGCCGTCCGTGCGGGCACTAGCCCGGTCGGTAACCCGAGGTAATCGGGTAGCGCCAGTCGCGACCGAAGGCGCGGCTGCTGATCCGGATGCCGGGCGGTGACTGGCGACGCTTGTATTCACAGCGTTTGACCATGGCCAGCACTCGGCCAACGGTGGCCCTGTCATAGCCCCGCGCAACAATTTCATCGACGGACAGGTCTTCCTCGATGAAGGCCTCGAGAATGGGATCGAGCACTTCGTAGGGCGGCAGCGAATCCGTATCCGCCTGCCCCTCGCGCAGCTCCGCCGTCGGCGGGCGCGTCAGGACCCGCTCCGGAATCACCTCGGAGATCGCGTTGCGGTAGCGGGCGAGCCGATACACCAGCAGCTTGCTGCAGTCTTTGATCGGCGCGAAACCGCCAGCCATGTCGCCGTACAGAGTCGCGTAGCCGACCGCCATCTCGCTCTTGTTGCCGGTGGTGAGAAGCATGGCGCCCGTCTTGTTCGAGATGGCCATCAGCAGCAGCCCGCGGCAGCGCGACTGGATGTTCTCTTCGGTGGCGTCCGGTGAGCGACCGCGAAACTCGTCGACGAGCGCATCCAGCGTCGTCTGAAAGAGCGCCTCGATCGGCATGACGCTGTAGCGGATTCCGAGAACCCGAGCCTCCGCTTCCGCGTCCTCGAGGCTCATCGTCGAGGTGTAGCGGGACGGCATCATGACGCCCTGTACGTGGTCGGCCCCGAGCGCATCAACGGCAATCGCCGCCGTCAGCGCCGAGTCCACGCCACCCGACAGTCCCATCACCACCCCCGGGAAGCGGTGCTTGCCAACGTAGTCCCGCACCCCGAGAACCAGCGCGCGGTAGACACTCTCTTCGGTACTCATCAGCGGCGACACCGGCCCGGGGACCGGAACCACGCGCTCTCCACTGACATCAAACTGCACGAGCTCGAGGCACTCCTCATAGGCCCGCAGCCGGGTCGTC
The DNA here is from genome assembly GCA_903890265.1 of uncultured Pseudomonadota bacterium. Classification (GTDB taxonomy): domain Bacteria; phylum Pseudomonadota; class Gammaproteobacteria; order Steroidobacterales; family Steroidobacteraceae; genus CAIKMS01. The sequence continues at coordinate 4,549 of CAITAM010000373.1, forward strand.
ACGTGCCCCTCGGCATCCATGACGAAGCTCTGCCCGTCAAAGACAAGCTCGTCCTGCCCGCCAACGAGGTTGACGTAGACCAGCGGCA
>CAITAM010000374.1 GCA_903890265.1 uncultured Pseudomonadota bacterium
GCCCCGCCGGCGGGGACCTGGCCCTGGCCACGGCGGTCGATCCCGCCAGTCGCGTGGTGCTGCTCGGCGAAGGCGGCGGCGGCCAGCCCGCCGGCACCGGCTGCGTGGTCACGGCCGCCGTGCACGGCGCGGGTTCGCTCGCCTTTGGCACGGACGGCACGCTGCTGGCCTCCTGCGGCGACGGCGCGCGCGCCGACGGCGAGGACCTCGGCGGCAATGACAGCGCCGGTGCCGTTGCCCTCGGGCTCATGACCGCGGGCGATGACGTGGGCGCGTTTCGTGCCCAGCGTCTCGACTCGCTGTCCGGCAAGGTGCTGCGGCTCGATCCGGCCACCGGCGATGGCCTCGCCAGCAATCCCTTCTTCGTGGCGGGCGAGCCCCGTGCGGCACGCTCGCGCGTCTGGCTGCTCGGCCTGCGCGATCCGCTGCGCTTTGCGGTGCGGCCGGGCTCCGGACTCAGCCAGCCGGCGAACGGCGCGCCCGGCACGCTCTACCTGGGCGATGCGGGCCAGACGCTGTGGCAGTCGCTTGACGTCGCCCGCGGCAGCCGCCTGAACTTCGGCTGGCCGCTCTACGAGGGCATGGAGAGCGACAGCGTCACGGGCTATCGCAACGCCGACGTCGCCGACGCCGGCGCGCGCAACCCGCTCTACCCCTACGCCTGCAGCCGGCCGTACTTCGAGTACCGGGACCTGCTGCAGCAGGACACGCTGAACGGCGTGTCCTGGCCCAATCCTTGCCGGCGCAGCGTCAGCATCGGCGCCGCGACGGACGTCTTCCTGCACACCCGGCCGGCGATCGACTGGAACAACGGCCACCTGGTCCGCTGGGCCGCCTTTGGCGCCGACGGCAGCGCCCTGTCCCTGCCGCTTGGCACGCGCGCCGCGAACGGCGCCACGGTCAGCGGCCCGCTGCTGGGCGGCAGCCACTCGGTCGGCGGTGCGTGGTACACCGCGAAGGACTTCCCGGCGCCGTTCCGTGACGTGTACTTCCATGCCGATGCCGGCGCGGGCTGGATCAAGGCATTTCGCTTCGACGTCAACGACAACCCGGTCGCCGTCACCGACTTCGCGAGCAACGCCGGTGCCGTGCGCTCGCTCGCCGCGGGCCCCGCGGGCGGCCTCTACGTCGTCACCGCCACCGGCACCACCACCGTGCACCGCCTGACCTACGCCGCACCCGCCGTGCAGACCGTGGCGGCGCCGGCCGCGGCCGCGGCAACCAGCGCGAGCCTCGCCGCGCCCGCGGCGGCCACGGCCACGGTCCCGGTGCTGCGCCTGATGGCCGCGACCACGAACTCGGTCGCCAGCCCGCTGACGGCGGCGGACGTCGGTGCCGTCACCACCGCCGGCACGTACGGCTACAACGGCACGACCTACGCCCTCGCCGGCGCCGGCGCCGACATCTTCGGCACGGCGGATGCCTTCCAGTTCTACTCGCTGCCGCTGAGCGGCGACGGTCGCATCACCGCCCGCGTCGCGGCGATCACCGCGGCCGATCCTTGGACCAAGGCCGGCGTGATGATCCGCGAGTCGCTCGCGGCCGGGGCGGTGAACGGGTTCGTCGGTGTCAGTGCAGCGAACGGCTCGCTGATGTCGATCCGCACCAGCACCGGCGCGAGCTCGACCAGCACCAAGCTGCCGGGCATCGCCGCGCCCTACTGGGTACGCCTCAGCCGCAACGGCACGCAGCTCACGGGCGCCGTGTCGGCGGACGGTCTCAGCTGGACGCAGATCAGCCAGGCAACGCTCGTGATGGCCACCCAGGCCTACGCGGGCCTCGCGATGACGAGCCACTCCACCGGTGTGGCCTCGGCCAACTTCGACTCCGTGACGGTGCTGAACGCGCCCAGTGCGCCGACCGGACTGAACGCGCAGCAGGCGGCCGGGGCCGTCACGCTCAACTGGACCGCGGCGGCAGCAGGTACGAACGGCGTCGGCGGCTACACGGTCTACCGCGCCGACAAGACCGCGGCGATCGGCACGACCACGACGACGAGCTTCACCGACAGCAGCGTCGTGCCCGGCACGACCTACAGCTACTACGTGGTGGCCTTCGACAAGACGACACCGACCGCATTTGCCTCGGCACCATCGGCGAGCGTGTCGGTGCTGGCGAGCGCCGGCCCGATGGGGCCGGGCGTGCCGGGCGGACTCGCCGTCAGCGTGGCCGCCCCCACCTCGCTCACGCTGCAGTGGAACGCCGCGACCGTCGGCACGAGCCCGATCGGTGGCTACTACGTCTATCGCAATGGCGGCACGACGCCCTACGCGACCGTCAGCGGTGCGACGAACACGACCTTTACCGACACCGGCCTCGCGCCCGCCACGACCTACACCTACGCGGTCGCGGCCTTCGACACGGCCTCGCCCACCCCGCTCGTGTCCGCGCCGAGTGCGAGCCTGGCCGCGACGACCGCCGCTGCCCAGGTGCTGAGCGGGTCGGACATCGGTATCACCGGCGCCACCGGCAGCTACGCGATCAGCGGCAGCACCGTGACCGTCAACGGCGCGGGCAGCGACATCTGGGGCACGGCGGATTCGTTCCAGTTCGTCTCGCAGCCCTTCACCGGCGACGGCACGGTCACCGCACGGGTCGTCAGCCAGACCAACACCAACGCCTGGGCCAAGGCCGGCGTCATGATCCGCGCCTCGCTCACCGCCGGCTCGGCGCAGGTCGTCACCGCCGTGTCGCCGTCGCAGGGCGTGATGCAGCAGTACCGCAACGTCGCGAACGGCAGCACCACCCACGTCCAGGGCGCAACGACCGCCGCCGCCCCCTACTGGGTGCGACTCAACCGCGCCGGCAATATCTTCACGAGCTCGGTATCGCCCGACGGCGTCACCTGGACCGTCATCGGCCAGACGACGGTGACGATGGCAGCGAGTGCGTACGCGGGCCTCGCGGTCAGCAGTCACGCGGCAGGCGTGCTGTCGACGGTCGCCTTCGATAACGTCAGCTTCAGCGGCGGCGGCCTCGTCCCCCCTGCGTCCCCGACGGGACTCGTGGCGAGCAACGTCACGGCGAGCGCGGTGACCCTGAACTGGACCGCCGCCCTGCCCGGCACCAACCCGGTAGCGGGCTACGCGATCTACCGCAACGGCACGCGCATCGGCTACGTCACCGGCACCACCTACACCGACGGCACGGTCGCCGCCGCGACGACCTATGCGTACGCGGTGGTCGCCTGCGACAGCTCGGTGCCGACCCCGATGACCTCGGCGGCCGCGACGCTGAGCGCCACGACGAGCTCCGTGATCACCGCGCCGACCGGGCCCGCCAAGCTCTCTGCGACCGCGTCCAGCAGCAGCATCGTGCTCAGCTGGCCGGCCGCCACCCCGGGCACCAACCCCGTCGCCGGCTACTATGTCTACCGCAACGGCGCGACGACGCCGAGCGCGACCGTCACCGGCGCCACCAACACGACCTACACCGACCCGGGGCTCAGCGCCGCCACCACCTACACCTACACGGTGGCGGCGTTTGACACGTCCACGCCGACACCGCTCGTGTCGGCGCCGACCGCGCCGCTCGCGGTGACGACGGCCGCGGCGCCGGTCACGGCACCGGGCGTGCCCGCGGCTCTCACCCTCGGCGCCGTCACGACGACGAGCGTCACGTTCAGCTGGACGGCCCCGGCCGCCGGCACCAACCCGATCGGCGGCTACTACGTCTACCGCAACGGCGCGACCACGCCGACCGCGACCGTCACCGGCGCCGCCAACACGAGCTACACCGACCCGTCGCTGCTGCCGTCGACCACCTATACCTACACGGTGGCCGCGTTCGACAACGCGAGCACGCCGCACGTCTCGGCGCCGAGCGCCGCGCTCACGGCCACGACCGCGAGTGTCGCGCCGCCGGCCGCACCGGGCGCGCCGGGCAGCCCGTCGGTATCGGCCGCGCTGCCGACCTCGCTGACGCTGAAATGGACGTCGGCCAGCGCCGGCACCAACCCGATCGGCGGCTACTACGTCTACCGCAACGGCGCGACCACACCGACCGCGACCGTCACCGGCGCCGCCAACACGACCTACACCGACACCGGCCTCACGCCCGCCACCACCTACACCTACACCGTGGCGGCGTTCGACAGCACGACGCCGACACCGCTCGTGTCGGCGCCGAGCGCCACCGTCAGCGGCACGACGACCGTGGCGCAGATGCTGAGCGGCACCGACATCGGCGCGACCGGCGCAACGGGCGGCTACACGGTCAGCGGCACGACCGTGACCGTCAACGGCGCCGGCGCCGACATCTGGGGCACGGCGGACGCGTTTCAGTTCGTGGCGCAGCCGTTCACGGGTGACGGGACGATCACGGCCCGCGTCGTCAGCCAGACCAACACCAACGTCTGGGCCAAGGCCGGCGTGATGATCCGCGCCGCCCTGACGCCCGGCTCGACGCACGTGCTCACCGCCGTGACGCCGGGCCAGGGCGCGGTGCAGCAGTACCGCAGCACCACCGGCGGCAGTTCGAGCAGCGTGCCGTCCGCCACCCTCGTCGCCGCGCCCTACTGGGTGCGCCTGACCCGCGCCGGCAGCGTGTTCACGAGCTCGATCTCACCGGACGGGCTCGTCTGGACGGTGCTAGGGCAGACCACCGTCGCGATGCCCGCCGGCGTCTACGCGGGCCTCGCGGTGTCGAGCCACACGACGGGCGTGCTGTCGACCGTCGCCTTCGACAACGTGACCTTCAGCGGTGGCGGCCTCGTCGTGCCGGGCACCCCGGGCACGCTTGCCGCCGGCAGCGTCAGCGCGTCCGCCGTGACGCTCAACTGGACGGCGTCGGCGCCGGGCAGCAACCCGGTCGCGGGCTACGCCGTCTACCGCAACGGCACGCGCCTTGGGCTGGTCACCGGCACCACCTACACCGACCCCTCGGTCAGCGGCTCGACGACCTACGCCTACAGCGTGGTCGCCTACGACAGTTCCGTGCCGACGCCGCTGACCTCGGCCGCGGCCACGCTCAGCGTCACGACACCGACCGGCAGCGCGGTGCTGCCACCGTCCGCACCGTCCGCCCTGACCGCGGTCACGGCAAGCTCGTCCAGCATCACGCTCGTGTGGTCCGGCGCGACCGCAGGTACCAACCCGATCGCGGGCTACCAGGTCTATCGCAACGGCGGCAGCACGCCGATCGCGACGGTCAGCGGTGCCACCACCTACACCGACACCGGTCTCGCGCCGTCGACGGTCTACAACTACGCGGTCGTGGCGTTCGACAGCAGCAGCCCGCCGCTGAGCTCAGCGCCGAGCCCGTCGACGTCCGGCATCACCGCGACCGCGACGGGCAGCACGCCGCCCGGAACGCCCGGCGCACCGGTGGCCTCCGCGGCGACGCTCACCACGCTGACGCTGACCTGGCCTGCCGCCACCCCGGGCTCGAACCCCATCGGCGGCTACTTCGTCTACCGCAACGGCAGCACGACGCCACTGGTCGCGGTCGCGGGCACGAGCTACACCGACACCGGACTCACGGCCGGCGCGAGCTACCAGTACACGGTGCGCGCCTACGACACCAGCACGCCGGTGGCGCTCCTCTCGGCACCGTCCGCCAGCCTGTCGGCAGCGACCGCCGCCAACGGCTTCGCCGACCAGGATATCGGCGCGACCGGCGCCGCGGGCAGCGCGGCACTCGTCGGCACGACGTACACCGTCAACGGCTCGGGCGCCGACATCTGGTCGACCGGCGATGCGTTCAACTTCGACGCCCAGCCCGTCACGGGCGACTTCACGATCACGGCCCGGATCGTCAGCCAGACCAACACCAACGCCTGGGCCAAGGCCGGCGTGATGGTGCGCGAGACGCTCGCTGCAGGCAGCACGCACGCGTTCATGGCGCTGACGCCGTCGAGCGGCGCGACGTTCCAGAGCCGCCCGGTCACCAACGGCAGCTCGACCAGCACGCAGCTCGCCGCCGTGGCGCCGTACTGGGTGCGTCTCAACCGCACCGGCAACCTGTTCACCGGCTTCGTGTCGCCGGACGGGGTGAACTGGACCGCGGTCAGCACGATCACCATCGCCATGGCAAGCCCGGCCTACGTGGGCCTTGCCGTGACGAGCCACTCCGCCGGCAGCCTCTCCACGGGCGTCTTCGACTCGGTCAGCCTCGGCGGCAGCGCCACGACCGTCACGC
>CAITAM010000375.1 GCA_903890265.1 uncultured Pseudomonadota bacterium
CGACCTGCGCGGCTCGGTCGAGGTCGGGCGTGACGTGGTGCTCGAGCCCAACGTCGTGCTCGAAGGCACCGTGCGGCTCGGAGACCGGGTCCGGGTCGGCGTGGGTGCGGTGCTGCGCGATGTCAGCATCGGCGCCGACACCGAGATCCACCCCTACAGCGTGCTGGTGGAGGCCGAGGTCGGTGCCGCCTGCGTGATCGGGCCGTATGCCCGGCTGAGGCCCGGCACGCGGCTCGCCGACCGGGCGCACGTCGGCAACTTCGTGGAACTGAAGAACACCGTGCTCGGCGAGGGCTCGAAGGCGAACCACCTCACCTACCTCGGTGACGCCGACGTCGGCCATGGCGTCAACGTGGGCGCGGGCTCGATCACCTGCAACTACGACGGCATCAACAAGTGGCGCACCGTGATCGAGGACGGCGCCTTCATCGGCTCCGGCTCGATGCTGGTGGCGCCGCTCACGGTCGGCCGTGACGCGACGGTCGGTGCCGGCAGCACGCTGACCCGCTCGGCACCGCGCGGGGCACTGACCCTGACGCGGGCGAAGCAGCAGACGGTCGAGCGCTGGACGCGGCCCGCCAGGGCCAGCGCCGAGGAAAAGGCGGCGCGCGAAGCGGCCGCAAAACTGCCGGAGCCGGGCAGCGACGGCTGAGCGGCCGGAAAACGTGCGTTAAGTCGCGTTAATGCGTGCCGCGCCGCCATCCGGGGCGCCGATATCGGCGATAATGCGTCGCATCATTCCCGAGACGGGCCGCGCCTCCCGCGGTCCCTGGAGTCCAGTCTATGTGCGGTATCGTCGGCGCCATCGCCAATCGTAACGTCCTGCCGATCCTGGTCGACGGCCTTGAGCGTCTCGAGTACCGCGGCTACGACTCGGCGGGCGTCGCGGTGCTGAACGGCGACGGGCACGTGCACCGGGTCCGCGCGGTCGGCAAGGTCGAGCGCCTGAAGGCGGCGCTGGGCGCCGAGTCGCTGTCCGGCCTCCTTGGCATCGCGCACACGCGCTGGGCCACCCACGGCGTGCCGTCCGAGCGCAACGCCCACCCGCACGTCAGCCACTCCGGTATCGCGATCGTGCACAACGGCATCATCGAGAACCACGAGGCGCTGCGCGCCGACCTCATCGGCCGCGGCTACCAGTTCACCTCCGAGACCGACACCGAGGTCATCGCGCACCGCATCCACCTGCACCTCGGCGAGACCGGCGACCTGTACGGCGCGGTCCGCGCGACGGTCGCGGAACTGACCGGTGCCTACGCGCTCGTGGTGATGAGCGAGAAGGACCCGGATCTCCTCGTGCTCGCGCGGGCCGGCTGCCCGGTCGCCATCGGCATCGGCGACGGCGAGTGCTTCGTCGCTTCCGACGTCTCGGCGCTGCTGCCCGTGACGCGGGATTTCATTTTCCTGGAGGAGGGCGACGTCGCCGCGGTCCGGCGCAGCGGCGTGTCGGTGATCGATGCGACCGGCCAGCCCGTGACCCGGCCCGTGCGCCGCTCGGAGCTCTCGGCGGACGCCGCCGACAAGGGCGACTACCCGCACTTCATGCTGAAGGAAATCCACGAGCAGGCCCGCGCCGTGGCGCAGACGCTCGAGGAGCGCGTCGCCGGCGGCAAGCTGCTCGAGGCCGCGTTCGGCCCCGCGGCGATCGAGGTGCTGGCGCGCACCGAGGCGGTGCAGATCGTCGCCTGCGGCACGAGCTGGCACTCGGGCCTCGTCGCCCGCTACTGGATCGAGCAGATCTGCCGTCTGCCCTGCTGGGTCGATATCGCGAGCGAGTTCCGCTACCGCAACCCGGTGGTGCCGAAGAACACGCTGCTGGTCACGATCTCCCAGTCCGGCGAGACGGCCGACACCCTCGCCGCCCTGCGGCTCGCGAAGGAACTCGGCTACCTCTCCTCGCTCGCGATCTGCAACGTCCCGGAATCCTCGCTCGTGCGCGAGTCGGAACTGACGATGCTGACCCGCGCCGGCCCGGAAATCGGCGTCGCCTCGACCAAGGCCTTCACGACGCAGCTCGCGGCGCTCGGCATGCTCTGCGTCGCGCTCGGCAAGCACCACGGCATGACGAAGGAACTCGAGCGCAAGCTCGTGACCCGGCTCATCGAGACGCCGCGCCTCATCGAGCAGACGCTGGCGCTCGAGCCGCAGATCGCGGAACTGGCCCGGAAATTCGTCGACAAGCGCCACGCGCTCTTCCTCGGCCGCGGGGCGCTGTCCGCCGTCGCGATGGAAGGCGCGCTGAAGCTCAAGGAAATCTCCTACATCCACGCCGAGGCGTACGCAGCGGGCGAGCTCAAGCACGGGCCGCTCGCGCTCGTCGATGCCGAGATGCCGGTCGTGACCGTCGCGCCGAACAACGAGCTTCTCGAGAAGCTGAAATCGAACCTGCAGGAAGTCCGCGCCCGCGGTGGCGAACTCTACGTGTTCGCCGATCCCGAGTCCGGGATCGTGCCCTCGGACGGCGTCACCGTGATCACGATGCCGCGCCACGTGAGCTCGTTCCAGTCACCGGCGGTCTACACGATTCCGCTGCAGCTCCTCGCCTATCACGTCGCGGTGCTGCGTGGCACCGACGTCGATAAGCCGCGCAACCTCGCCAAGAGCGTCACTGTCGAGTGATCACCATCGACCGCTAGCCCGGGCTGGCTTGTAGCCGCTACAGATTCTTTTACTCGCGGATTTGGTTCCGTCCGAGCCCGGGTAATCTAGAGCGCTTCTCGCGAGGTGCTCTAGCAGCACCGTCGCGTCACGGTCGATCCGTGGTTCGCGCCCGGCGAATATCTGCAGCAGAGACGGACGGACGACTCGCGCGTCCGGTCGCAAGCTGCTGAAACAGCCGCTCCCGACGAGCTTGAGCCTCGTGCTCACGCACCGCGCGCCGCATCAGTTCCGCGATGATCGCGCTCTGATTTTGCCTGCTGAAGGTTTTATCGAAGGCTGCCTTCACGGCGGCCGGTACACGGAAGCTTATGGTGACCACGTAGCCCTCCAAGGATGGCCTTCTGGACATCCAGCGTAGGAAGACCGGCACGGTATCGCCAACACCGCGCCTGTCGCCAGTGAAAGAGACACGCCCTCGCTCGCCCAACACCGTTCAGCGACCCATGCCGTAAGCAAGACCCGACGTGCATCCGGCTACTGAGCCGCCGATGTCTCCGATTCGAGTGCCGACCAAATCTCCCGCACCCAGGACCTTATCGTCAATGCTTCCGCCCAGCGATCCGAGAGCTCGAGTCCCTGCGCGTCCGTGATCGCGTAGCCCGGGGGACCGAGTTCGCAGAGGAACACGCAGGTGGCGTCCGCCGCGTTGCGCTCCCGCCAGCTGCGCAGGCCGTCCGTCCACAGGGCGCGGAAGAGGTCCACCCACGGCTGGTGCTGGGGGAAGGCCAGCGGCACCTGGATCTGCTCGCGGGAGGCGACGCGGCCCTGGAAGCAGTCGGACCGGTCGTGCACGCGCTGCAGGAGGCCGCGGTCCCGGTGACTGAGCGGCAGCTGGAACTCGCGCTCGAGGACGAAGTGCGAGAGGTCCGCGGTCAGCAGGAGCTCCGGTACCGCATCCAGCACCTCGAGCGTGTAGTAGAGATCGTTCAGCAGGCTGTCGCGATGGGTTTCGAACAGGAGTTCGAGGCCCATGGCTTCGGCCTCGCCGAGCCAGCGGTAGATCAGGGGCAGGGCGCCGGCGACCGATACCGGCATGACCTGGGCGATCGCATTGACCTTGACCGCACCCGCCTCGCGCGCAAACTCAAGCAGCGGCTTCATTTCGCTGACCCGGCGCGGGAAGAGGTTCACCATGCATTTGAGGCCGTGCTTCGCGAACAGCGGCAGCGTCTCGCGGTAGGTCTCGAGGTCCGCCATCGAGGGATCGAGGCACACGCCGTCGTAACCGGCCTCGGCAATGAGCCGGAAATTCTCCTCGTGACTGCGCTCGGGCAGCGACGGGTGGCGCCTCTCCATGGCCCAGAGCGACTGGAATACCTCGAGCGTCTGCATGGGTCCGGGTCTCGTCAGAACGGTGTCAGGAAGGACACCGCATTGCCACCGCTGGCGATGCCGAGTCTCGCGAGCGCCAGAAACTCAGGGCCCGTCATGGTGTCGGTGTAGTTCAGGACCCGTGAGCAGCGGTAGCGGTGGAAGCTCTTCAGCTGCGCCGTGAACGGGATGACCCGGGTCGGGTCGTCGCCGAACATCTCCCGGTGCAGCGCGGGCAGGCGGTACCAGGGCGTCGAGGCGCGGTGGTGGTGGGCATTATGGAAGCCGAAGTTCAGCACCAGCAGGTTGACCCAGGTGTGGCGCAGCGACAGCGGGTTGCTGAACGTGTGGACCTGCTCGTAGGCGCGATCGCCGCGGTGCGGCATGACCGTGTCCAGGAACAGCACGGCGGTACCGTCGTAGTCGTGCTGGATCGCGTCCATGAAGCGCAGGATCGTCATCATGAGGAGGTACGCCACGGCGTAGCCCGCCAGCACCCGCGGCGCGTACCAGGCGAGCAGGCCGAGCAGCGTCAGGCGGACCGCGAGCACGAGCCCGTTGCGCAGCCGCTGGTCGCGGCGCTCGGGAATGACGAAGGCGCCGAAGGCCAGCACGACGTGCATCAGCACGTCCTGCGCCGGGATGTAGAACCACTCGCAGATCACCACGAGTCGGGCCAGCAGCGGGTGGCGCCCGAGCCAGGCGCGCGAGTCGAACCACATCACGTCGGCGTTGTCGGCGTGGTGCCGGTAGTGCTTGTGGCGGATGTCCTCGAAGGTCGCGTAGCAGCTGCCCGTCAGCCAGGTGAACAGCTTGCCGAGCCGCGCGTTGTGCACGTTCAGCCGGAAGACGGTCTGGTGGCCGCACTCGTGCAG
>CAITAM010000376.1 GCA_903890265.1 uncultured Pseudomonadota bacterium
CCCCCGCCGGAGTGCCCTGCCATGACGATCGATGAAGTCCGCCGTCGTGCCTTTGCGATGCCGATCACGAGCCCCGCGTTTCCGCCAGGCCCGTACCGGTTTGTCGATCGCGAATACATGATCATCACCTACCGGACCGATCCCGAGCGGCTGCGCGCGATGGTGCCGGAGCCACTCGAACTGGCGGAACCCGTCGTCAAGTACGAGTTCATCCGCATGCCGAATTCGACGGGCTTCGGTGACTACACGGAGAGCGGGCAGGTCATTCCCGTGCGCTACAAGGGCGAGGCCGGCGCCTACGTGCACTCCATGTTTCTCGACGACTACCCGCCGATCGCCGGCGGGCGGGAACTCTGGGGCTTCCCCAAGAAAAGCGGCACGCCCCGCCTCGCGGTGGCGAGCGAGACCCTGATCGGCACGCTCGACTTCGGGCCCGTGCGGATCGCCACCGCGACCATGGGCTTCAAGCACCGCGCCCTTGACCCGGCCCATATCGAGGCGACGCTCGCCGCGCCGAATTTCCTGCTCAAGATCATCCCGCACGTGGATGGCACCGCGAGAATCTGTGAACTGGTCCGCTACCACACGACCGACGTGACGCTGAAAGGCGCCTGGGCCTCGCCCGGCGCGCTAGCGCTCACGCCGCACGCGCTCGCCCCCGTGGCCGATCTGCCGGTACTCGAGATCCTGTCGGCCGTGCACTTCATCTGCGACCTCACCCTCGACCTCGGCCGGGTCGAATTCGACTACCTCGCCGGCTGACCCGCGGGCGGCGGGTGCCAGACCCGCAAAATGTGACGCCGGCGGTCTTCCCGGGCCGGCCGAGCCAACATACTCCGGCTCATCGCTATCATCAGGATCGCCTGCCGGATGTTCGCCCCCGTGTCCCCGCCGTTGCCCGCCGCCGGTGCGCTGACGCTGCCTGCCGCCGCGCGGGCGCGAAGCACCGGGAGGCCCCGTGCGTAAGCTCGTCCTGACGCGAAAGCACGCGCCGACGGCCGAGGAATTGCTGGCGCCGCCGAGCTGTACCGCCCTCGACACGGCGAGGGCTAACCTTGCGCTGCTCATCGAACAGGGCATCACCAACGTCGTGCCGTGGCTCGCGTACTGGCCCGAGGTCGACGCGCTGCGCGCCGTCGCGGCACCCGAGACACTGCTCGGCAAGGAAGTGGAAAAATTCGAGGCCGAAGCGCGCGCCGCCTGCCGCGCGGCCATCGGCGTCGCGGACCTCGGCCTGTGCGTGCCGGCCGCGCGCGCCCTCGTCAGCGCGGCGCACGCGGTCTTCACCGGCCAGCCGGAGACGACCGCCTGGCCGTCGCGCATCGGTCGCACGGTTAGCGCCGAGGCAATCGTCGGCGAGTACACGACGCTGAAGGCGGCGATGGCCGTGTACGGCGACAAGATCGAGCTCCTCGACCAGGCCATCAAGCTCGCCCGGGACAACGAGGTCCTCTGGCTGCTGCCGGAGGGCAGCCTGCGCTGCCCGACGGGCGCGAAGGAAATCCTGCAGCATTTCGCGGCCGGCCAGGGGCTGATCTCGAGCGCGGACGCCACCCAGGAGTTCAGCAACTTCCTCCGCTCGCTCGCCATGTTCTCGACGCCGGGGCGCAGCCAGGAAACCCTGAACTCGCTGCTCAACCCGTTCAAGCAGGAGATGCTGGAGTACGCCAAGGAAGCCCGCGCGCAGCTCGAGTTGCTGGTCAAGGCCGGGGCCGGGGGCGACGGCGGCAAGCTGCTCCTCGAGCGGCCGTTTCATTTTCGGGGCGTCGAACTGGCGAGCGATTCGGGCTCGGCGATGGTGCTTGGCACGCTGTTCTGGATCGCCAGTGGCGTCATCGTCGCGGTGATCGCCAACTCGCTGCCGCCGCTCGTCACCGCCGGTATCGCGCTCGGGCTCTTCGGCGTGAGCACGCTGTGCGCCGTCATACCCGCGCGCAACGCGCGTGAGGACCACTGGCAACGCGCCGTCGATCAGGCCGATCACACCTACAACCTGCTCCGGGCCGCCCTGGTGGCGCCGAAGAAGACCACCAAGCCCGCCGCCGACGGTAAGCCGGTTTCCGCCGCTGACGGCAAGCCGGTGACCGCCGGTGCGGCCAAGCCCACTCCCGCTGCACCCGCCGCGGCCCACACCGCCGCCTGACGCGCGCTCGCGCCCGCGGCGCGTGCATTTGCGGCCGCCCCGCGCACGGCCCAAGATGGGGCATGCGTCGACTCCGCCTCCCGGCACTTTGGGCGACGACCGTGCGGGCCCTGCGTGCAGCCGCCCTTGCGCTCTGGTTCGTTGTCCCGACCCGCGCGCTCGCGGCCCCGCCCCGGCAGGGCAACCCGCCCGCCGCGCCCACCCCAGGCCAGCCGACCCCGGCCCAGCCGAGCCCCGTCCCGTCGGCGCCTGCCCCACCACCGGCGCCGGCCCCGACGGTGTCCGGGCTCGAGGAGATCGTCGTTGCAGCACCCGAGCCCCGCTACGTGGCGCCGACCCGGCGCGACCGGATCGGCCGGATCTGGGCGCCGGTGATGATCAACGACCAGGGGCCGTTCCGGCTGGTACTGGACACCGGCGCGAATCACTCGGCGGTCAATGAATCGGTGGCCCGCGCGCTCGGCCTGACGCCTGACCGCGCGCAGTCGGTCACCCTGCAGGGCGTCACCGGCAGTCGCGTGGTGCCGAGTATTGCGATCGACAGCCTCGTGCTCGGCGATCTCGAGCTTCGCCTGAAGCGCCTGCCGATCGTCGTCGACGCGCTCGGCGGTGCCGACGGGGTACTCGGCACGGACGGCCTCGAGGACAAGCGCATCACGATCGACTTCCGGCACGACCGGATCACGGTGTTCCGTTCGCACCGCGAACGGGCGCCAGCGGGTTTTGTCACCGTGCCCGTGGACCTGGCCGGCGGCCTTCTGCTGCTGGCCCACGTCACCGTGGGCGGCGTCAAGGCGCGGGCGATCATCGACACCGGCGGTCAGGTGACGCTGGCCAATACCGCCCTCGAGACCGCGCTGCG
>CAITAM010000377.1 GCA_903890265.1 uncultured Pseudomonadota bacterium
AGGGGCTCGTCAGCCGGGTCGGCGAGCCGGTCGTGCGCGCGGCGCTGCGCCAGGCGATGCGCATCATGGGCCACCAGTTCGTCATGGGCCGCACGATCGGCGAGGCGCTGACACGGGCCGGTGAGGGCAAGAACGCCCGCTACCGCTATTCGTTCGACATGCTGGGCGAGGCCGCGCTGACGAGGGCGGACGCCGCTCGTTATCTCGTCGCTTACCGGGACGCGGTCGAGGCCCTGGCGGGCGCCGCACGCGCCAACCGCGACGTCACGCCGGAGGCGGCGCCGAGCATCTCGGTGAAGCTCTCCGCACTGCATCCGCGCTATGACTACGCGAACCGAGCGCGCGTGCTGGCGGAACTCGGCCCGGCGCTGCTCGATCTTGCGCAGCGGGCCGCGGCGGGCGGCGTCGCGCTGTGCGTCGATGCGGAAGAGTCGGAGCGGCTCGAGCTGTCGCTTGAGCTCGTGTCGCTCGTGCTCGCGGCACCGGGCCTCGGCGGCTGGGGCGGGTTCGGGCTCGCCGTGCAGGCCTACCAGAAGCGGGCGACGGACGTGATCCGCTTCCTCGCGGCCGCGGCGCGCACCCACGGCCGTCGCCTCAACGTCAGGCTGGTCAAGGGCGCGTACTGGGACAGCGAGGTCAAGCGTGCGCAGGAGCGCGGCCTCGCGGGCTACCCGGTCTTCACCCGCAAGCAGAACACGGACGTCTCCTACCTTGCCTGCGCACGGCTGCTGCTCGAGGCGTAGGACGTCAGCTACCCGCAGTTCGCGACCCACAACGCGCACACGGTGGCGGCGATCGCCTGCATGGCCGAGCCGCTCGGTGCACGCTTCGAGTTCCAGCGCCTGCACGGCATGGGCGAGGAACTCTACGATCTCGTCACCGACCCGACCAACCTCGGCGCACCCTGCCGGGTCTACGCACCGGTCGGCTCGCACGAGGACCTGTTGCCTTACCTTGTGCGCCGCCTGCTGGAGAACGGCGCCAACACCTCCTTCGTCAACCGCATCGTCGACGAGCGCCTGCCACCGGAGGAGATCGCGGCCGATCCGGTCGACTACGTCCGCCGGCTCACCGAAGCGGCGCACCCGAGGATTCCGCTGCCCAGCCGGATCTTCGGCGCGGAGCGGCCGAACTCGGCAGGTCTTAATCTCGCTGACGGGGCCGTGCTCGAGGCGCTCGCCCGGGCGGCGACCGCGGCGCTGTCCGGCCGGCACGCGGCGGTCCCGCGCGCGGGTGGACGGCGCGGCGGCGGCACCGCAAAGCCGGTCCGCAACCCGGCCAATCGCGACGTCGTCGTCGGTACGGTGGCCGAGGCCACCGCCGCCGACGTCGAGCGGGCACTGTCGCTCGCGACGGCGGCGTTTCCCGGCTGGGATCGGACGGAGGCCGCGGCGCGGGCGGCGATGCTTGAGCGCGCGGCAGACCTGTTTGAGGCGCGGCGCGAGGAGTTCGTCGGGCTCTGCGTGCGCGAGGCCGGCAAGTCCGTGCCCGATGCGATCGCCGAAATCCGCGAGGCCGTCGATTTCCTGCGTTACTACGCGCAGCGCGCCCGCCACGACTTCAGCCGGGCGCTGGTGCTGCCCGGGCCGACCGGCGAGAGCAACGAACTCACGCTGCGCGGTCGGGGTGTCTTCGTCTGCATCAGCCCCTGGAACTTCCCGCTCGCGATCTTCACCGGCCAGGTGGCGGCGGCGCTTGCCGCCGGCAACACGGTCATCGCGAAGCCCGCCGAGCAGACGCCGCTCGTGGCGGCGGTGGCGGTGGATTGCCTGCTGGAAGCCGGGATCCCGGACGACGTGCTGCACTTCCTGCCGGGCGAGGGTCTCGCGGTCGGTGGCGCGCTCATCGCCGACCCACGCACGTCGGGTGTGGCGTTTACCGGCTCGACGGAAACGGCCCGTGCGATCGCGCGCAGCCTCGCCGGGCGCGACGCGCCCCTCGCGACGCTGATCGCCGAAACCGGTGGCCAGAATGCCATGCTGGTCGACAGCTCGGCGCTCCCGGAGCAGGTCATCAACGACACGCTGTACTCGGGCTTCAACAGCGCCGGCCAGCGCTGTTCGGCGCTGCGCGTGCTGTGCGTGCAGGAGGATATCGCGCCGCGGGTGCTGGAGCTCTTGGCCGGTGCGATGGATGAACTCGTGATCGGTGATCCCGCGCTCCTCAGCACCGACGTCGGGCCGGTGATCGACGAGGACGCGCTGACGATGCTCGAGGCGCACGCCGCCGCCATCGTCCGCGGTGCGCCGTGGTCGCATCGGGTGCGTCTGCCGGCGGGGCTCGAGAAGGGCACCTTCTGCGCGCCGCTCGCCGTTGAAATCACCGACCTGTCGCAGCTCAAGCGCGAGGTGTTCGGCCCCGTCGTGCACGTGCTGCGCTACCGCGCCCGGGATCTCGACGCGCTGGTCGATCGCATCAACGGCACCGGGTACGGCCTGACCCTCGGGCTGCACACCCGGCTCGACAGCACGGTACGACGGGTGGTGGAGCGGGCGAGGGCCGGCAACGTCTACGTCAACCGCAACATGATCGGCGCCGTGGTCGGCGTGCAGCCCTTCGGCGGCAACGGCCTGTCCGGCACCGGCCCGAAGGCCGGCGGACCGCACTACCTGCCGCGCTTCGCGGTGGAGCAGACGGTGTCCGTGAACACGGCAGCGGTCGGTGGCAACGCCACGCTGCTGTCGATCGCGGGCTGAGCCAAAGGCTGGGCGAGGAGTGTGCTAGGTCACAACATCGTCTCGTTTTACATAATGAAGGAACGACGTGTCGGCAGCTTTTACAGCGTCGGCTACACGGCCGTAACTGAACGCCGTTCGTCATTGGCAAATTGCTGATTAGGAGGCCTTTTCCATGCGTGGCACGCGCATTGCATATGTCCATTACAACTGCCGGTGCATTGATTCGCGCATGCCCTGTTGCGGCGTTTGTCACCGGCCGGTACCTACCAACACAAGAAGTGAGACCACCATGACCCGGAACAAATCGCTCGTCGCCGCCGTCGCCTTTGCCTCGCTCGCGCTTGGCGCGCAGGCCGCGCGTGCTGACCTCATCATCTTCGCGAACGGCAGCCAGGTGGCCGACGACGCGACCAACACCTTTGCCAGCTTCAGCGGTGCGGTCGCGGGCTTCAACATCAACGTCGTCTCGGCGGCGGGCGTCAACGCGTTTGGCGGCAGCGGTGAACTGCTGGACGTCGGTTCGCTGGACATCTCGACCTCGGGCAGCGGCACGATCACCCTCAAGATCGAGGAGACCAACCTGATAGGGGCCGGCGCCGCGCAGGCGTTCCAGCTCGCGTTCTCGGGCCTCGTGAACAATGCGTCCGTGTCGCGCAGCCTCTACTTCGACGCCGCAAACAGCGGCGCAGAGAGCTCGCTGCTCGGGTCGGTGAACGGTGCCTCCGGCAGCTTCGTCGCCGGTCCGTTCGCCCTGTCCGGTCCGTACTCGCTGACGGAGGAGATTACCCTCACGGCGACCGGCAAGGGCGCCAAGCTGAGCTCGGATGATTCGGTCAGCGTTCCGGAACCGGCCGTTCTGTCGCTGCTCGGTGCCGGCCTCTCGGTGCTCGGCCTCGCGCGTCGCCGTCGCACGATCTAAGCGGCCTCGCCTGCGAGCACAAGAAACCCCGGCCCGCGCCGGGGTTTTTTTATGGGCGAGACGCCCGTGCCCCGGTCAGGTCTTGCGCGACCTGACGCCGACGCCCGGCGTTGCCACGATCTGCTTCATCCAGTCCGCGAGCTGGCGCTCGTCGAGCTCCGTCAGTGAGCGTAGTTCCACGCCCCTCGTGAGCCTGCCCATGGCCTCGGGCGTGACCGGTGGCACGGGCTGCAGCGATGCACCGTTCACGAACATGACTTTGACGTGGTCGGCGAACCCGCCGCAACAAAAGCACCAGCCATTGCCCGTGCCGTAGTACGCGATCCCCCATTTGATGGCGCGCTGCAGCCCGGGCAGCGTCATGGCGGCGATGGCGTCGACGCGCTCGGCGATGCCGCGCTGCGGCTGCGGCAGGCTGAGGAGGTAGGCAAACACCGGCTTGTCGCCGGTTGCCGCGCGCGCCGGGCTCGCCTTGCCGGACACCATCGAGGAGGGCAGGGCGTTGCCCGGCGCGGCCGTTGGCGCGGCCCGTGTGCGCACCCGGGTCGATGCAGGTCCTGCTCCCCGGCGGGTGGTCCGGTCGGTCATGGGCATGGCCTCGCTCGCGGTGCTCGCCTGACCCTACGCCGTCGGCCGGTCGCGGTCCAGCCTTGGCGGCAGGGGCCACGTTCGCCCCCAGCGGGTCGTTGACTTCGCAACGCCACGTGGAACCTCCGGCCGCCAGTGGCGTCTGGGCGGCGCTGCTTAGCGCATTGCGGGCCTATCCATTGGCGGCGGTGAGACTGGCGAACTTCGGCATGGGGTCGGAGCCAACGAAGCGTCCGGCTCCTGCCGCGGGATGTCTCCGGTCGGCCGCACAGCGGACTTGCAGCCTGCCAATTTGGCCGCCCGGGAGCGGACATTCCCGGGCTGCCGCGCGGTAGAGCCACGGCCGACATTCCTTGCGCGGCAGAGTTCAGGAAACGCATGACAAGCACGCTGGTGCTCAGGTGCCTGCGGATAAATCGTTCAAACCGGAGAGTTACTCGACTCCCCCGACGGGCGACTCAGGCTGTGCAATTGCAAGAAGAACTCTCATTGAAGCCATATGTTCGTATGGCGATTTAGCCATACCGTGGTAGGATCTCACGCATGGCGGCCTCCTTCGAGTGGGATCCGCTCAAAGCCGCAGCGAACCTCAGGAAGCACGGTGTCTCGTTTGCAGAGGCGCAACTCGCTTTCTTGGACACAAAGCGTGTAATCGCCCGCGACAAGCGCCACAGCAGCAGTGAACAACGGTTTTACTGTCTGGGTATGGTCGAAGGCGGAATCTTGACGGTGCGCTTCACCTGTCGAGGCGACAAGATTCGAATTATCGGCGCTGGATTTTGGCGCAAGGGTAAGAAGCTGTATGAAGCGGAAAATCAGGTACACCGATGAGGCCCTGGGCGACATCGAGGTAGTCGACGATTTCCTGCCGCCACCGGATCAGCTCGTGTTGAAGGACGACGGGGTTAAAGTCACGATCTCCCTGAGTAAGCGGAGTGTCGATTTTTTCAAGGCAGAGGCCGGCCGCTCGAAGACTTCCTACCAGCGAATGATTCGGCGGCTGCTAGACACCTATGCTGAGCATTATGCGAAACGATCTCCGTCGAATCGCACTAGGCGCATTGAACGGTAGACATCCTGAAAGCGGATGTGCAGAGATGGCTGTAAGGGTCACTACCCGCGGTTGCGCTGTGGAGCAGCAATCCGCTCTCACTGGGCAGCTCACGACAGCGAATTCAGCCGCCGGCGCCGGAGAATCACTTGAAGCAGAGCGCCCCCCTTATCCCCTTTTCGACTGTGAACACGGCCGCTACTCAAATCGGGGAAAGCGGCAAGGTGGCTAAACCGCGCTGGTCGCACGGGGCCGGGCTCCTGGCGGGCGCGCTCCTGTCCGCTAGTTTCGGTTCTGCATGCGCCGACGATCGACCCAAGCCGGCGACCGGCGTCGACGGATTTCCGCTGCCTTATCAGGGTGCCTTCAATTGCGGCGACAACGTTAGCGTCGACCTGAAGAGGGGCTTTCAATTCCGCGCCGGGCCCGGTACTCAATTCAAGGTCATTAAGCATCTGGATGGCGGGGTCTCGCCGGTTGTACTGGCAAGGGTAGGAGAGTGGCTCGACCTGGAAGGGTCGATCGACGTTTGGGTTCACATCAAAGATGCCTACGTTGTCATCAACAAGGCGCTGCCCATAGGCTTCGACCCGAACGATAAATGCCTGGCGGGTGTCGAGGTTCGTTACTTCGACCACCCGAATCCACCCGGCATCGGGCCGACGGGCGACAGGCCCGAGTAACCGGGTGCTCGAGGGTGGGGTCGGTCGTACGAGGCGACTTGCGGAACGGCGGCATCGCGTAATTGAGGGTGCGATCGTTTCGGGTGCAGGCGATTGAGAGCGCAACGCGAGGGCCGACCCTGAATCAATGCGTTTCCCGGATCCGGACCTTCAGTCGGGTCGGCGAGGGCTCAGGGGCGGCGGATCCCGGCACCGGGCGGCGATGGGCGCCGCTTGCGCCATTTCTCGCGTGCAGAACTTTGCCGGATCGCGAAGAATTGACGTGGGGTGATACTCGTAGCGGCCGAAGCTCGGTACTCGGCCGTTGAAGCCGGCGCAGCCATGGGAGCAGAGCAATGAAGCGAATCGGTGGCGGAACGTTCCTCGCAATCATTCTGCTGGCAGGCACGACAGCCCCCGGGGTGGCGGCTGAGCCGGGGACTCCGGGCGGTCCCGGGCAGATCGTCGTGTCCGGGTCCTCCGAAGCCTCGTTGCCGCCGTCGACCGCGACGTTCTCGATAGGCATCAGCACTCGGGCACCGACCGCAGCCGGGGCAGGTGAGCAGAATGCGAGGAAGACCAAGGACGTCATGGCGGCGATGCAGCGGGCGGGAGTCTCCCGCGAGGAGATCAAGGGAACCCATTTGTCGGTGAGTCGGACGTGGGACTACGCTGCGAACGGGCAGCGCGCGAAGGCGTCCTCCTACGAGGCAACGAACTCCATTCAAATCGAGACCCGTCGACTGGACCAGGTCGGGACGGTCATTGACGAAGCGCTGACGGCGGGCGCAACCAGTTCCTCTGGCGTCAGCTTCAGCGCAGACAGGATCGACGAGGCACGGCACCAGGTGTTGATGCAGGCCGTGACGGCGGCTCGCGCGGACGCGGAGACGCTGGCCCGCGCGGGTGGCGGAACCTTAGGTGAGCTGCTCTTGTTGAGCACGGAGCCGTCTGGCAGCAATTATGGCGTACAGATGAATGAGTTCATGCCACCCCCTCCTCCAAAGGTAATGGCGGCACCGGCACTGGCGTCGACCGAAATCATGCCGAGTCAGATCACGGTTAACGCGAACGTTGTCGGGCGGTGGCGGTTCGTGCCGGCAGCCGGGGTCACCCGATAAAGCGATCCGCAACGCAGAACGCCGCTGATAGGCGCGCGTTGTGCCGAGTGATGGCGATGCGGCCCGCGGTCAGGAGTCTGCGAACGGACGGTTCACGACGACGGCCACCGGTCCGTGGCGGAACGGGAACGGTGTGCCCGCGATCCAGCAGGGCCTGGTGCCGGTGCCTCCCGTCGTCGCGCCGTTGCCGCCGCGCCGGACGGCCCGGCGGCGGTTTGCGTGTCAGGCGGCACGCCCCGCGCCTCGGAATGCACGTCGAATGACATAACGCCGTAAACGTTTGCATGACAGACGCGGTCGTTCGGTTGCCGCCACCCGGCTGGGACCGACGCCGGGTCGTGCGCGATGGCGCGAATCCCGCTGCGTGGCGCCGCGTGCCGGCAGGGCGGCCCGGCGTGGCCGAGCCGCCACGAAGATCCGCCCGATTTGTCATAAAGCGGGGGTAGCCTGACCGTCGCTGGGTTTCGCAGAGAAATCACTCCATTGAGAGGGTTCCGCGATGCCCGGCGCGCGCTTGACCGGACCACACACCCGGATCGAGTGGACTCAAGAACACACATACAACAGGGCAGGGGCACGCACATGACTCAGGAATTCCGTTCCAAGGGATTGATTTCCCTGGCATTAACAGGGTCGCTGGCGCTGTTCGCACCGCTCGCCGGCGCGAACGTCGTGCCGCCCTACGCGCAGTCGTTCAATGACGCGGCCTTCCAAGGCGGCACGCTCGTGCTCAGCGCGACCTCGACGGTCGACAGCGGCACGAGCGATCTCTTCGGCGCGACGAACTACTACACGATCAACAATGCCAACGGCTGGACGTTCGGCAACGGCGCCTTCTACGCCGTGCAGGCGAACGCGGACGGCACGAACGCCGCGCCGTACAACGGCGCCATCCTCCTGAACGAAGGCGGCGTCAGCGGCCCGTCGTCGACCACCGCACCGCTCGCGACGCAGGACTACTCGACCCCGCTGACCACGGTGGCCGGCCAGGGGTACACGGTCCAGACGCACTACTTCGGTGACAACCGCCCGGGCGGCAGCTACGTTCTCGACCTGTACCTGAACGGGGCCAGGTCCGCGTCGGCCTCGGGCACCGACGGTGCCTCCGGCTCGCTCGCCTCTCCCTACACCTTCAGCTACACGTTCCAGGCAAACACGACGTCGACCGTGGTCGGCTACGGCCAGAGCCAGTCAGTGAACCAGGCCTCGGCGATCATCGACGACATCTCGGTCACGCCGGTGGTGCCGCTGCCGGCCACCGCCTGGCTGCTGGCGAGCGGCGTACTCGGACTCCTCGGGCTCGTCGGCCGGCCGAAGACCGCCTGATCCCGGATTCCTGATCCTCATTCCCGTCAAGCGAGAGCGCCGTCCACGCGGACGGCGCTTTTTTTTGCGCGCTGACGGCCCGGGCTTTCGCGTGGCGCGCGGCCAGCGGTGCCGCGTGCGCACGCCTCAGCGCGGTCGGCTTGCCGGCTCGCTGTGGATCCGCACGAGATCGGCCGCCGACTCGTGGCTTGCGATCAGGGACCAGCCGCTGCCGGTCGCGACCCAGACTTCGGTAAAGCGCCAGCGGCGCTTCTCATTGCGGTTGCTGAAGGCAAGGCGCTCCTCGGCGATACCGGTGACCACGCCCGTGTCCTTCACCACGGTGACCCTGAGGTCGGACAACTCGCTGACGGTTGATTCGAGGTCGACGTCGTGGCGACGCGCGAGGCCAAGCACGTCATTGCGCGAGTGCACCTTGCCCTTGCTGTCGGTCATCGTGTACTCGGTCGCGAGCAGGGCCGCGAGCGGCTCCACGCGACCGGCGACCAGCGCGTCGTGCAAGGATCGCGTCGCGCCGATGAGTGCGCCGCGGGCGTCGCTGTCCGCGGCGACCGCCGGCGTCCCGGCAAGCCATGCGACGGCGAGCGCGGCAAGGCCCCGCCGGGCGGCGCCCGGGCTACTCCTCGTCATCGTAGTGGTCATCACCCGGTGCCGCCGAGTGCACGCAGCGCCCCATCCGCCAGCTGAGATCACGCCAGTGGGCGATCGGCAGCTCGAGCGAGCAGAGGGCGGCGGTGGGCATTTCCGGCACGTCGTGCGAGGACTCGAGGCGTCCGGCGATGACCGACAGGCCCGGGTTGTGGCCCACGAGCAGCACGTGCGACGCGTCCTCGGGGCAGTGCTGCAGGATGGCAAGCAGCCGGTCGGCATCGGCGAGGTACACGCGGTCGTCGTGGCGAATGCGCTCGAGCGGGAAGCCGAGCGCGTGCGCGAGGATCTTGGCCGTCTGCACGGTCCGGACCGAGGAGCTGGTGATCAGGTGATCGGGCGGGGGTCCGAGGGCGGCAAGCCGTTGCGACATGCGCTTGGCCTCGCGACGGCCGCGCTTGTCGAGTTCCCGTTCGAAGTCCTCGATCTCCTCGGTCGGCTTCTCGGCGTGCGCGTGCCGGAACAGCGTCAGCGTCCGCACCGAACTCACGCCCCGTGCCCGACGTCGAGCTCGACTTCAAGCTGCTCGCCGCTGACCCGGACGGGGTAGGTCCTGACCGGGCTGTAGGCGGGTGGTGAGAGCGCCGCGCCCGTGCGCAGGCAGAAGCGCGCACCGTGCCGGGGGCAGATGACTTCGAGGCCGTCCACGGTTGCGCCGTCGAGTGAACCGCCGTCGTGCGTGCACTCGTCGTCGATGGCGAAAAAG
>CAITAM010000378.1 GCA_903890265.1 uncultured Pseudomonadota bacterium
ATCCGGTAGTAGGGCGCCGCATCGGCACCGCAGCCCGCCGACCACTGCCAACCGAACGTGTTGGCGGCGAGGTCGGCATCCACCAGCGTGTCGTGGAACCACGCCGCACCCGACCGCCAGTGCTGACCGAGGTTCTTGCAGAGGAAGGATGCCACGACCATCCGTACCCGGTTGTGCATCCAGCCGGTCGCGTAGAGCTCGCGCATGCCGGCGTCCACGAGCGGCACGCCGGTCAGGCCGCGCTGCCACGCGCGCAGCGCGGCGCCGTCATCGGTCCATGGCATGTCCCGGAACCGCGGATCGAGCGGGTCCTGCACCGTGTGCGGGTAGTGGTAGAGCACGTGGTAGGAGAACTCCCGCCAGACGAGCTCCTTGATGAACGTCTCGTGGCTCACGGCACCGCCGGCTCGCCGGGCGGGATCCTGGCCGGCACCCAGCGCCGCTGCCAGCGCCTGGCGGGGTGATACCTCACCAAAGTGCAGGTGCGGCGACAGACGGGCGGTGCCAGTCTCGGCCGGCAGGTCCCGGGCGGTCTTGTACTCGTCGATGGGGCCCGCGGCGAAGCGGACGAGTTTGGCCTGGCCGGCCGCTTCGCCGGGTGTGAACGCTGCCGCGAGGCCCTCGCCCCACGGCCGCGTCGGCAGCAGCGACAGTTCGCCGAGCGGGACACCGCTCACCGGCTTCGGCGGAGCGACGAGCCGCGCGGGCGCGGCGAGCGGCGTGGCGACCGTGCCAAGACGCGTCTGGCACTGGCGCCAGAAGGGGGTGTAGACGCGGTACGGCCCGCCGCTGCCGGTCAGGACTTCCCAGGGCTCAAACAGCAGGCTGCCGTTGAAGCTCTGAACCTCGACACCGAGCTCACGCAGCGCGGTCTTGAGGTCCGTGTCCCGGGCGATACCGGCAGGTTCGTACGTCCTGTTCCAGAACACGCCGGTGGCGCCGGTCTCTGCCACGAGCGAGCGCAGCGCCGCGGCTGCAGGGCCGCGATGGATCACGAGCGGACTGCCGCGGTCCCGGAGCGTGGCCGACAGCGCCGCCAGCGAGTAGTGCAGCCACCAGCGGCTCGCCGCGCCCGGTGCGCCGGCGCCGTCTTCCTCCGGCGAGTGGATGTACACCGGCAGCACGTGCCGGGCAGCCGCCACGGCGGCGGTCAACGCCGGATTGTCGGTCAGGCGCAGGTCACGACGGAACCAGACGATGGCGGTATCCAAGATCAGCCTCCCGATGCGCGCAGCGTGGCCGCCCGGGCGCGGATCTCGCTGCGCGTGTCCGCCGGCTGCCGTTCGAGGTTTCTGACCTGCTGACCCAGCCGGGGGTGGCGGGCGAAGCGGGTCTGGTGGCGGTCCAGAAAGTCCCAGAAGAGCGTCGTGAACGGACAGGCCCTCGGGCCGGTTGCCTCGGTGGGCCGGTAGCGGCAGCCGCTGCAGTAATTCGACATCCGGTCGATGTACCGTCCGCTGGCGATGTAGGGTTTCGAGGCGAGCCGCCCGCCATCGGCGTACTGCGACATGCCGAGCACGTTCGGCAGTTCGACCCACTCCACGGCATCCACGTAGACCGACAGGTACCAGGCGTGTACCTCCTTCGGTCGGACGCCGAGCAGCAGCGCGTAGAGTCCGGTGACCATCAGGCGCTGGATGTGATGCGCATAGCCTAAGTCCAGCGTCTGGCGGAGCGCATCGGCAAGGCAGCGCGCGTCGGTCTCGCCAGTCCAGTAAAACGCGGGCAGGGCGGCGTCAGCGCCCAGCGCGTTACGTTCGAGGTAGTCCGGCATGTCCTGCCAGTAGAGCCCACGCACGAACTCCCGCCAGCCAAGAATCTGGCGCACGAAACCCTCGACCGCCTCGATCGGTGCGTCGCCGCGCTCGTAAGCCGCGACGGCGGCATCGATGACGTGCCGCGGATGGAGGAGTTTCAGGTTCAGCGCGGCGGCGAGCCGTGAGTGGTAGAGCCACGGTTCACCGTGCCACATCGCGTCCTGGTATTCACCGAACCGTGCGAGGCGGTGGTCGATGAAATCACGCAGCGCCGCCTCGGCGTCCGTCGCCGTCACGGGCCAGTCGAAACGGCTGAGATCGCCGGCGCGATCGGCAAAGCGCGCCGTCACCTCGCCGATCACCTGCCGGGTCAGCGCATCGGGCGGGAACGGGCGCGGCGGCGGCACAGCGCCTGGGCCCGCCTTGCCGAAGGTGCCCCGGTTCTCGGCGTCGAAGTTCCAACGCCCGCCGACGGGAGCGGCCCCGTCCATCAGGATGCCGGTTCGCCGGCGAAGCTCGCGGTAGTAATACTCGAGCCGCAGTTCGCGCCGTCCCTCGGCCCAGCGACTGAACTCGTCAAGGCCCGCGATAAAATGCCGATCGGGCAGCTCCTCGACACCGACGCCCGCCGTCCGGCACGTCTCGAGCAGTGCCTC
>CAITAM010000379.1 GCA_903890265.1 uncultured Pseudomonadota bacterium
CCGGACGCTTCGGGCCCTTGCGCCGCGAGCCGAACACGACCGGCCGCGGGGGCTTGTCCGACGGCTCGCTAACGGAACGGCCCTTCGCCGTAGGACTCGGCGACCAGATTCTCAAAGCGCGTGTACTCGCCGAGGAAGGTCAGCTGCACGTCACCGACCGGACCGTTGCGCTGCTTGGCGATGATGATGTCCGCGATACCGCGCCGCGTGGTGTTCGGGTCGTACACCTCCTCGCGGTAGATCAGCAGGATGAGATCGGCATCCTGCTCGATGGCGCCCGACTCGCGCAGGTCGCTCATGACAGGCTTCTTCTCGGTGCGCTGTTCCACGCTGCGGTTGAGCTGCGACAGCGCGATCACCGGCAACTCGAGTTCCTTGGCGAGCGCCTTCAGGCCGCGGGAGATTTCCGAGATCTCGGTGGCACGGTTTTCGGTGTTGCCCGAGACCTGCATCAGCTGCAGGTAGTCGACCACGATGAGCCCGAGGCCGTGCTCGCGCTTCAGGCGCCGCGCCCTCGCGCGCACCTCGGTCGGCGACAGGCTGGGCGACTCGTCGATGAAGATCGGCGCCTGCGACAGCACTTCGGTCGCGGACGTGATGCGCGGCCAGTCCTCGGCCGACAGCTGGCCGGTGCGCAGGTGCCCCTGACTGACGCGCCCGAGCGAGGAGATCATGCGCAGCGTGACCTGCTCGGACGACATTTCCATCGAGAAGATCGCGGCCGGTACCCGCCCGGAGATCGCGGCGTGCTCGGCGATGTTGACGGCCAGCGTCGTCTTGCCCATCGACGGGCGGCCGGCAATGATCACGAGATCGCCCTTCTGCAGCCCGTTCGTCATCCGGTCGAGCTCGGCGTAGCCGGTCGAGACGCCGGTAAAGGCCCCCGGATTCTGGTGCAGCATGTCGATGCGGTCGATGGTCTGCGGCAGGATCTTCTTGACCGCCTGGAAGCCCTCGCGCGAGGACGTGCCCTTCTCGGCAATCTCGAACACGAGGCGCTCCGCCTGGTCGACGAGCTCTGCCGCCGATCGTCCCTCGGGGTTGAGTCCGGCAGCCGCGATTTCGCCGCCCGCCGAGACCAGCGCCCGCAGCAGCGCCCGTTCACGGACGATTTCCGCGTAGGCGCGCGCATTGGCAGCGCTCGGCGTGTCGCGTGAGAGCGTGGCGAGGTAGGCAAGGCCGCCCGCTTCGGTCAGGATCCCGCGACGCTCCAGCGCTTCGGACACGGTGACCGCGTCCACCGGTCCCTGCGACTCGACGATGCTGCCGATCGCCTCGAAGATGAGCTGGTGGTCGCGCCGGTAAAAGTCCTTGGGGATCAGCATGTCGCCGACCGTGTCCCAGGCCTGAACGTCGATCAGGAGTGCGCCGAGCACGGACTGCTCGGCTTCAATCGAGTGGGGCGGAAGGCGCGCCTCGCCGTAGTCCGGCAGCGGCGCGCTCATCGAACGGCGTGGAGTGCCGGGCTGGGCCATGGGTTCCTCAAGGCGTCGGGATCGACCTCGAGTCTACTCCCCGGCCGCGCCGGGGGTAGCCCCGGCGGCGACGGGTGAGGGAAACTCCGGGCCGCTCAGGCCTCGGCGTTGACGATGACGGTGATGTCGACCGTCACGTCGGTGTGCAGGTGCACGGCCAGCACCGTCTCACCGACCGCGCGGATCGGGCCGTCCGGCATGCGAACCTCGGCGCGCTCGACCGGGTGGCCGGCCTGCGTCAGCGCATCGGCGATGTCGCCGGTGCCGATCGAACCGAACAGCTTGCCCTCGGCACCGGCCTTGGCCGACAGCGTGAGACGGTAGTCCTTGAGCGAGGCCGCGCGCGCCTCGGCGGCGCTGAGCTCGGCAGCAGCCTTCGCCTCGAGCTCGGCACGCATCGCCTCGAACTTCGCGATGTTCTTGGTGGTCGCGACCGTCGCACGGCCGGTCGGCAGGAGGAAGTTGCGGCCGTAGCCGGACTTGACCTTGACCCGGTCACCGATGTTGCCGAGGTTCGCTACCTTCTGCAGGAGGATGAGTTCCATGAGAGCACCTGTCGTTTAAATTGAATCTACCGTTGATGAATGGATGAACCGGGACCCGCTACGGCTTCGGTCGCGCCGCAAGGCGCGCCCGCAGCGGCCACCAGTTGTCGATGAAACCGGATACCACCAGCACGCCCTGCACCGAACCCGCGAGTGCAGGGACGGCAAGCCCGAGCAGCAGAAAGACCAGGAAGCCGACCGCGTAGCCGACTCCGAGCGACATGCCGCCGTAGCCCAGGGAAAGGAGCGTCGCGTGCATGATCGCCAGTCCCTGCAGCATGAACACCCCGGCAAACACCAGGAGCGCGTCGCCGCCGAGCCGCGAGGCGAAGGCCACCGTGCAGACGATCGCGACGACGCATGCCATGGCGAGCGTGCGACCCGCCGACAGCGCGCTGAACGCGCGGTCGCCCGGCGGCACGTAGCCCTTGCCACGCGCCCAGGCGAGGCCGAACAGCACGCTGACCATGGTGTTCAGCAGCAGGAGCCACGCCACGACGCCCCACGCGCGCGCCGCCGACGCCTCGACGAACTGCTGCTCGTCGAGGCGGTGGCCGGATCCGGCGTTCGCCATCATGCCCGCAAACTCATCGAGCGCCGGCGCGATCTGACTCAGGAGCGGGCGCCACACGCCGGCCGGGTCCGCCAGCACGACGTAGACCACGACCAGCATGCCGAGTGCCGCAAGGGCCGCACTCTGGAACGCGAGATTGGGCGAGGCACCGCGTGCGAGCAGCCGGCCGATGAGGTACGACGGGGCGACCAGCGCCGCGGCGAGCAGCACGGACGCGACCCACGGCACCGTGCCGTGGACGATGCCGGCCACCGGGTTGATCGTCAGCGCGACGACCGTCGCACACGCGACCACGAGCGCCGACTCCGGACGCACGCCCGAGGGGACCAGCGAGAGCATGACGACCAGCGCGCCCGGGAGCCAGCTCGCGAACGGCACGATCAGCGCGAACACGGCCGCGGCGACGACGCCAACCAGCGTCTTCGCGCGCGACTCGGTCAGCCATTCCGCGAATGATCGGCTCATGGGGAACTGCCGGGCACCGGGCGCCCGGCCCTCCGGTCAATGCTGGTCGGTGTACGGCAGGAGCGCGAGGAACCGCGCCCGCTTGACCGCCTCGGCCAGCTGACGCTGGTAGAACGAGCGCGTGCCGGTGATGCGGCTCGGCACGATCTTGCCGGTCTCGGTGATGTAGTTCTTCAGGGTTGCGAGATCCTTGTAGTCGATGCTCTCGACGCCGTCGGCGGTGAACTTGCAGAACTTCTTGCGGCGGAAATAACGGGCCATGGTGTGCTTGCCTCAGTCGGTTGAATGGTGATGGGGATGATCAGGCGTCGTGATCGCGGTGCTCACGCCGCTCGCGGCGCTCGCCACGCTCCGGCCGGTCGTCCCGGTCGTCACGGTCATCACGGTCACGCATATCCCCTTCACGCTCGTCCGCCGGACGCGACATGGGGCTCGGCTCGATGACGGCCGCATCCATGCGCACGACGAGGTGGCGGAGCACCGCGTCGCTGAAGCGGAACGCGCCCGTCAGCTCTTCCAGGACCTTGGCATCGCACTCGATGTTCATGAGCACGTAGTGCGCCTTCGCCACCTTGTTGATCGGGTAGGCGAGCTGGCGGCGACCCCAGTCCTCGAGGCGGTGCACATGACCTTCGCCAGCGGCAATGATGCCCTTGTAGCGCTCGATCATCGCCGGGACCTGTTCGCTCTGGTCGGGGTGGACCAGAAAAATGATTTCGTAATGTCGCATGGTCGGTTCCTTGTGGGGTAACGCCACCCGATGGACCGCTCGGTGTGGCAAGGGATAACCCTGCATGTAAGCGCAGGTAGCCGATAAGAATAGTAAATTTAGGGGCTTAACTCAAGCCTCGCTGGCGGAGCGCCTCGTAGAGGACGATGCCGGTGGCGACCGAGACGTTCAGGCTCTCGACCGCGCC
>CAITAM010000380.1 GCA_903890265.1 uncultured Pseudomonadota bacterium
CGCCGGATTTCATGTTTGAGCTTTCCGCGGCTGAGTGGGCAGCTTTGAGATCACAAACTGTGACCTCAAAACCCGGCCGGGGTGGTCGACGCTATGCCCCATACGCATTTACTGAGCAGGGAGTGGCGATGCTGTCATCGGCCCCGGCGGCCACCCAAAATCCCCCACCTGTGGCCACCCCAAACTCCTCCACCTGAGCGAGGTCTGATGAGGCGCTGTTGTTGCGCCGCAGAGGCCTGAGTTGACGGGACGTTACGCTGTTCCCTCGAAAACCGAGGGAGCCAGGAGTGAACGTCTTGAAGCAACATTTGCGGGTGACGGTCGAGACGCTGCTGAGCAAGGGCGCGAGCCAGCGGGAAATCACGCGGCGCACGGGCGTGGACCGCAAGACGATCCGCCGCTACGCCGCGGCGGCAAATTCCCCCGGGGTGGCCACCGGCTCGGCGGTAGCAACGGAGCAAATTCCTCCACCCCGGCCACCGGCTCCGGCGACGGCGGTGTCGGCGTGCGAGCCGCACCGGGCGTGGATCGAGGCGCAGGTCGGTCTGGGTCGCAACGCACAGAGCATCTACCAGGATCTGGTCGAGCAGTACGGCTTCAGCCACCGCTACAACTCGGTGAAGCGGTTCGTACGGGTGCTCAGGGCACGCCAACCGGAGCGGTTCGACGTGCTGGAGTACCGGCCCGGTGAGGAAGCGCAGGTCGACTACGGCCAGGGCGCGCTGACGTGCCTGGCGAACGGCAAGTACCGACGGCCGTACCTGTTTGTGATGACGCTCAAGTACTCGGGCAAGAGCTTTCGCAAGGTGGTGTGGAAGACCGACCAGGAGACTTGGGCGCGGCTGCATGAGGAGGCGTTCCGCGCCTTCGGCGGCGCGTGTGAGTACGTCGTGCTCGACAACCTGCGTGAAGGCGTGATCAGGCCGGACCTGTATGAGCCGCAGCTGAACACGGTCTATGCGGCGATGCTCGCGCACTACGGCGCGATCGCCGACACCTGCCGGGTGCGGGATCCGAACCGCAAGGGGACCGTGGAGTCGGCGATCCAGCACACGCAGTCGACGGCGCTCAAGGGCCGCAAGTTCGACACGATCGAGGCGCAGAACGTGTGGCTGTCGCACTGGGAGGAGCGCTGGGCGGCGCCCCGGATCCACGGCCGCAAGAAGCGCCAGGTGCTGGCGATGTACCTGGAGGAGAAGCCGCTGCTGCGGCCGCTGCCAATCGAGGGCTTCCGCTACTACGAGCAACTGGTGCGCACCGTCGATGACGCCGGCTGCGTGCAGGTCGACTCGCGGTACTACCCGGCGCTGCCGGCGCGACTGTACTCGCAGGTGACGGTCCGGGCTTATCCGAACGAGATCGAGATCCTCGGCGCCGACGGCTCCGTGTTGCGCCGCCACGAGCGCTCGGCGAAGCCGGGGTATGCCGCCGTGAAGCCTGCCGATCGGATCTTCAACCCGTCGCGCGAAACGGTACGGCTGCTGACCCGGGTCGCGAGAATCGGGCCCAGTGCGGCACGCCTCGGTGAAGTGTTGTTCCAAACCCTCGGCCGTCCAGGCCAGAAGGCGCTCTACGGCCTGTCGAACCTGCCGCGCACGTATCGCGCCGAGGACATCGAGGCGGCCTGCGCGGCGGCGTTGGCCGCTGAGTGCTACTCGTATCGAGTCATCAAGACGACGCTCGAGCGGCAAGCGGCAGGCACAGCGGCGAAGCCGCCGCAGCGCACGCAGGTCGCGCCCGAGATCCGCCCGATCGGCGACTACCAAACGTTCTTCGACGATCACACCCGCTCGACCTAACCGGAGGATCACCATGCCGATGTCCATGATCGAACTACACAAGGCGCTGCGCGGGCTGCGCCTGTCAGGGATGAGCGCGACGTTGGAGGCGCGCGCCCTGCAGGTGGCCAGTCACGAGTGCAACTTCATCGAAGGGCTCTCCTGGCTCGTTCAGGATGAACTCGACCGGCGCCGATCACGGCTGCTGGAACGGCGCTTTACCCAGTCGGGCCTGCCCGAGCGCAAAGCCCTGACCGAAATCGACTGGCAGTACAACCCGAAGCTGCCCAAGCGCGACGTGCTCGAGCTTGCCACGCTCAAGTTCGCCGACGCGAAGGAAAACGCGCTGCTGATCGGCAAGCCGGGCACGGGCAAGAGCCACATCGCCAAAGCCCTCGCGCTGCTCGCCGTTGAGCGCGGCTACAAGGTGATGTACCGAGAAGCCCACGTCCTGATCGAAGACATCCACGAGGCGCGTCAGCTCGGCCAGAGCGCGGCGCTGCGCAAGAAGCTCAAGGCCACGGACCTGCTGGTCATCGACGACCTGTTCCTGCGGGGTCTGCCGACGATCGCGGGCGAGGAACTCGCCGATGTGCTGATGAGTCGGCACGAGAAGTCGTCCACGCTGCTGACCTCCAACCGTCCGATCGAGGACTGGTCCACGTTGCTCGGCGATGTCGTCGTTGTCGCGCCGCTACTCGATCGGCTCATGCACCACGGTCACTTGCTCAAGTTCGACGGTCGCAGCTGGCGCCTCAAAGAAGCCGCGGAACGCCTTGCCAGGAACGCAGCCGTCGCGTAATCATCGGTCCGTCCCGTCAACTTAACTGGAGGAGTTTGACCCGGCCACGACTGGAGGACTTTGACCTGGCCGCCGGGGCTTGGGAAGACATCGTGTATGCCCCGTATGATCCACTTGAAGAGCGCCCTACCTTCCAGCGAGTGATCACCAAGTCGGGAAACCGAACGGTTCGCGTCAAGTTCGATCCGCCGGTCGAAGACGGGAACTCGTCA
>CAITAM010000381.1 GCA_903890265.1 uncultured Pseudomonadota bacterium
CATCCGCCCGCGCGACGCCTGGGCGCGCTGGCCCTCGCCACGTCACTGCTGGTCGGCAGTCTCGCCGTGCCAGTCACCCCCGCCGCGGCACAGGCGTCACGGGTGCCAATCGACTCCGCCGGCCAGCCGATGGCCACACTGTCACCGGTCATCAAGCGCGCGTCGCCCGCGGTCGTGAACATCGCGACCAAGGGCACGGTCACCGAACGTGGCCAGAAGAATCCGCTGCTCGACGACCCGTTTTTCCGGCGCTTCTTCGACGTCCCGGGCCAGGGGCAGCCGCGCCAGCGCCAGTTCCAGAGCGCGGGCTCTGGCGTGGTCGTGGACGCCCAGAAGGGCCTCGTGCTGACCAACGCCCACGTGGTCGAGCACGCGAGCGAAATCACCGTCACCACCCTCGACGGACACGACTACAAGGGCGAAGTGGTCGGCTCGGACACCGCCTCCGACATCGCCGTGGTGCGCGTCAAGAACGCCAAGCTGACCGAGCTGCCGGTGGGCGATTCGTCGAAGGCCGAGGTCGGTGACTTCGTGATCGCGATTGGCAACCCCTTCGGCCTGCAGCACACCGTCACCTTCGGCATCGTGAGCGCGCTCGGCCGCTCCGGTATCAATCCGGATGGCTACGAGGACTTCATCCAGACCGACGCGTCGATCAACCCCGGCAACTCCGGCGGTGCGCTCATCAACCTCAAGGGTGAACTGATCGGGATCAACTCCGCGATTCTGTCGGGGTCCGGCGGCAACATCGGCATCGGTTTCGCCATTCCCGCCAACATGGCAAAGACCGTCATGGATCAGCTCGTCAAGTACGGCGAGGTCAAGCGCGGCATGCTCGGTGTCCAGGTCGTGACCCTGACGCCCGACTACGCCGAGAACTTAGGCATCAAGGACGCGCAGGGTGCGCTCGTCTCGCAGGTCGTCGAGGGCTCCGCGGCCGACAAGGCGGGTCTCAAGGCCGGCGACGTCATCACCAGCATCAACGGCCAGGTGGTCAAGAGCGGGGCCGAGCTCCGTAACCGCATCGGTCTCCTGCGGCTTGGCGAGACGGTCAGGATCAGCTACCTGCGCGACGGCAAGCCGCGCGAGGCCAGCGCGGTGGTCCAGGCCCGCAGCGACGCCGGGGACTCGAACAGTGGCAGCGACATGCACCGTGGCTTCGACGGCGCGGATCTCGCCGATGCGCCGGCCCAGGGCGGCGTGACGGTGGTGTCCGTGGATCCGGGCAGCAACGCCGCTCAGCTCGGTCTGCGGCCAAACGACGTGATCGTCAAGGCCAACACCAACCGGGTCACGTCGCTTAAAGACCTGAAGGCGGCGCTGAAGGATCAGGCCTCGGTGCTGCTCACGATCAAGCGCGGCGCCAACGCGACGGTGGTCATCCCGCTGCGTTGACCCGGCCGGGCTGGCCACGGCGGCAAAGGCTCCGCCGTGGCCAGCCGGTAGCGCAGGGGGTACGCTACCGGCATGCAAACTCAACCCGTTCTGGTACTTGGCGGTAATGGCTTCGTCGGCCGCCATCTCTGCAGCGCGCGCATTGCCGCCGGTTACGCGGTCCGCCTGCCGACCCGCCACCCAGATCGCGCGGCTGACCTGCGCGTCTTGCCGGGTCTCGAGATCGTCGCCGCCGACGTCAACGACCCGGGCACGCTGACCGCCCTCGCGCGGGGCTGCCGTGCGGTGATCAACCTGGTCGGCATCCTGAACGAGCGCGGCCGGTCGGGTGCCGGTTTTCAGCGCGCGCACGCGGAGTTCGCCGAAAAGCTGGTGGCTGCCTGCCGGTCGGCCGGCGTGCGCCGGCTGCTGCAGATGAGCGGACTGCCGGCGTCGGTCAACGGCCCGAGTCACTACCTTCGCTCGAAGGGCGCGGCGGAGGCGACCCTGCGCGCGGCGGCCGATCTCGAGGTCACGATTTTCCGTCCCTCCGTGATCTTCGGCCGGGGCGAC
Organism: uncultured Pseudomonadota bacterium; assembly: GCA_903890265.1. Classification (GTDB taxonomy): domain Bacteria; phylum Pseudomonadota; class Gammaproteobacteria; order Steroidobacterales; family Steroidobacteraceae; genus CAIKMS01. The sequence goes on from CAITAM010000381.1 coordinate 1,948, forward strand.
AGCTTCATCAACCGCTTCGCCGGCCTGCTCAGGCCCCTGCCGGTATTGCCACTCGCGCGAATCGAGGCGCGGCTGCAGCCCGTCTACGTCGGCGACGTGGTGGCCGCCTTTCTGTTCGCCCTGAAAGAGCGCGCGACGATCGGCCGCAGCTACGATCTCGTGGGGCCCGAGGTCATGACGCTCGGCGCGATCGTTCGCTACGTACGGGACCGTCTCGGGCTGCACCGGCTGGTGTTCGGGCTCCCGGACGGACTGGGCGCCCTGCAGGCCTGGCTGCTCGAGTGGCTGCCGGGCAAACCGCTGTCGCTCGATAATTTCCGCTCGCTGGCGGCCGCGAGCACGAGCGATGCCAACGGGCTCGTCGAACTCGGCGTGACGCCGACGCCACTCGAGGCGGTGGTCCCGGGCTACCTCGGCGCCGACGCGCGCACGCTGCGCCTGCGCGACAACCGCCGCCACAGGGTGTGAACTGCGTCCGCCCGGGCGCTTGGACGTTCGGGCAGTGTACGGCCATGCGCCACCCCTTCCGTCTGCTGCCGACCACGCTCCTGATACTCGCCGGCGCGCTCGTCGTGGTGCCCGCCGCAACGCTCGCCGGGCCGACCGGGATCACCGCGGCGAAGACCCAGTCCCTGACGGAGCCCGCCGTGCGCGCGCTGATCGCCGAGGTCGTCGCGGCGTCGAAGGCCCGCGATGTCGAGCACCTTGGCCGGCTGCTCGCGGCGGACTGCTCGATCGTCTTCGCCGGCACGAACCCCGACGCGGTCCAGCTCGGGGCGCTGAGCAAGGCCGAGTACCTTGCGCGCCTGACCGACGGCTACACGGCCTTGAGCGATCTGCAGTCCTACGACTACCAGGCGACTGACGTCCGCGTGCACCTGAACGCCGCCGGCACGCAGGCAATTGTTGACGCCGACATCGCCGAACACCTGACGTTCAACGACCACGAACTCGTCACCCACAGCCACGAGGCCTCCGTCGTCGAGCTGCGCGACGGCAGCCCGAAGCTCGTGCGGGTGACCGGCACCGTTACCGGCACGAGCCGCTAGCCGGATCGCCGAGCGCTGCCCGGCGCGCTGCGCGTGGCGCCGCGGCCAGCGCGCGGACCCGGGCATAGAACGCGGTGAGATCCCCGTCGACGGCTGCCAGGAGGCGCTCAAAACCCGGCACGCAGTCCTCGTAGGTGGCAATCGCCAGGAGCGAGGCATTGTTGTCGAACACCCGCTCGTAGCCCGCCGGCAGGGTGCCGGCCGACACGCCGGCGGCGTATTCGTCGCGCAGGGCCGCGAAGGCGTCGCGCTTTGCCGCGCGTCGCTCGGCCGCCGGCAGCGGGCGGGCGTAGACGCCGGCGAGGCGATTGCGGGCACGCGTCGCAAACGAGGCCAGCGCGCGGCGCCTGGCGCCAAGGCGCTCGGCGTCGGCCGGATCGGTCACGAGGCCCGCGGCCGACTTCCACCGCCGGACGCCCTCCCGCTCGACGGCCGTGGCAAACGCTTCGTTAAACGCACTGTCGTCCCGCGCGTAGGCGACCTGGTGGGCAAGCTCGTGAAAGACGAGACCCGCGAGTTCCGCGTCATCCCAGCGAATGACCGTGTTCAGTACCGGATCCGAAAAGTGACCGAGCGTGGAGTAGGCCGCGACGCCGCCCACCAGCACGTCGTGCCCCTGCGACTCGAGATCGAGCGCGAAGCGGCGGGCCGAGGCTTCATGGAAATAACCGCGGTAGGCGACGCAGCCCGCGACGGGAAAGCACCACGTGACCGGTTGCACGGAAAACTCCGGGGTCGCGAACACGTTCCAGACCACGAAGCGGCGGCCGAGATCCGCGTAGGCGGTGTAGCTCGCGTTGTCCGGCAGCCGCAGGTCCGTCACCGCGAAGCGGCGCATCTCCCGGACCTTGGCGAGCGCCGCCCGCACGTCGGCCGGAACCCGCGGGTCACCGAGCACCTCCGGAATGGGTCGCTTGTGCGCGCTGACCGACCACTGGCCCGCCGCGGCCTGCAGCAGATAGCAGCCCGCCTGCGCGAGGCACAGGCCAGACAGCACCACGAGACGCAGAATTCGGCGCACCACCCTGTCACCCCGCCCGCGTCTGCCCGATCGCCGGGTACGCCGGTGCGCGAAGTCTATCGCCACCTCACGCGCGCACCCACCGCGGCACTAGAATGGCGTCATGGATACCTACCTCGTGGGCGGCGCAGTCCGCGATGAACTGCTTGGCCTGCCGGTCCGTGAACGGGACTGGGTCGTGGTCGGTGGCACGCCCGAGGCGCTCGCCGCCAATGGGTACACGCAGGTCGGCAAGGACTTTCCGGTCTTCCTGCACCCGACGACCCACGAGGAGTACGCGCTCGCCCGCACGGAGCGCAAGACCGGGCCCGGCTATCACGGGTTTGTGGTGCGCTATTCACCCGACGTCACCCTCGAGGAGGACCTGCGCCGGCGCGACCTGACCGTGAACGCGATGGCGCGCGCCGCGGACGGACGGCTGATCGACCCGTACGGCGGCGCCGCCGATCTCGCCGCGCGCTGCCTGCGCCACGTCTCGGCGGCATTCACGGAAGATCCGGTCCGCATCCTGCGCCTCGCCCGCTTTGCCGCCCGCTTCGCCTCGCTCGGCTTCCGGGTGGCGCCCGAGACGACCGCGCTGCTCGGCAGCATGGTGCAGTCGGGCGAGGCCGATGCGCTCGTGCCCGAGCGCGTCTGGGCCGAGACCGCGAAGGCGCTCGTTGCGGACACGCCGTCGGTGTATTTCCGGGTGCTGGCCGGCTGCGGTGCCCTGGCGCGGGTGTATCCCGAACTCGCTGCCGCGCTGGAGGATCCGGCGCTGATGGCGCAGGCGACGGCAGCGCTCGATCGCGCCGCTGCCGCCCATGCCTCGCCCGCGGTGCGCTTTGCCTGCGTGCTGAGCGCCATCCACGACGGCGCTGCGATCGACGCCCTGTGCCAACGCGGCCGCGTGCCGAACGAGTGCCGGGAACTCGGGCTCGCCGTGCGCCGGGCCCTCGACCGCCTTCAGTCGGGCGTCCGCGACGCGCCGGACCTCCTCACGTTCCTGGACGAGCTCGACGCCTTTCGCCGCGCAGAGCGCTTCCGCGAAGTGCTCTGCGCCATCGACCACGTGGCACCGCCTGGCGACCGCCTCGCCACCGATCGGCTGCTGGCCGCCCGCGAGCGGGCGGCGGCCGTCGCACTCGACCCCGCTGAGCGCGCCACCCTGAGCGGACGGGCGATCGGCGAACGACTGAAGGAGAGGCGCCGCGCGGTGCTCACGGCGCTGCTCGGCGCTGCGGGTTCGGGTCCCTGACCGGGCGCCGGCTTACAGCCGGTTGGTGTAGTCGCGACCGCGAAAGCCGGTCGTCACGTCGACTCCGCGCGTGAGCGCGATGCACTTGAAGCGCTCTCCCATCTCACCGGGCAGGACGAGCGTCTGCGCGGCGCTGAGCGCGTTGAGGCGGGCGAGATCGGCAAGCGGCGCGCAGACCCGTTCGACCTCGGCCGTGAAACCGGCATCGAGCAGGAACTGACTCTGCGTGGTGTAGCCCGCGATATCGAGCCCCCGCGCGGTCGCCGCCTCCGCCACCGCCGTGAAGTCGACCCACGCGGTGAGGTCCTGCAGACCCTCGAGCACCAGGGGATCGTCGTGCATCCGGTGCCGGTAGAAGCAGGCGAGCGTGCCGCGCCGCCGGTCGGGCGCGTAGTACTCGTGCCGCGGGCAGCCGTAATCGATGAGGAGTATCGAGCCGAGTTCCAGCGCATCGCCGAGCGAGGCGACGAAGCCCGGCAGGTAAGCCGAGACTTCGCTCTCGTAGCCCGCGCTGAACGCCCGTCCAAGCTCGGCCTCGATGGTGCGCACGCGGCCTTCCAGTGCCGCGGGGGCGGGCCGCGTCACCCAGCGCCGTGCGTCGCGGGCGCCACCCACGCCGAGCTCGGCGACGCCGTGCTCGGTGACGCGAAAGCGCCGCACGGGCAGCGCGTCCAGCACTTCGTTGGCAAGGATCACGCCGCGAAAGCCGGCGGCTGGCAGCGACTCCCGCCAGTGCACGCGGGCACGAAGCGCCGCCGGCAGCCCGGCGAGCAATTCAGCCTGTCGGGCGCGCAGGTCGGGGCTCACCTCGAGAATCTCGTAGCGCGCCGGCCGCGTGCCCAGCCGATCAAGTGCCAGCAGCGTGTCGCGCGCGAGGCGCCCCGAGCCCGCGCCGAGCTCGAGCACGCTGCCCCCGTCAACCGCCGCGAGCACCTCGGCGATGCCGTTCGCGACGCAGCCACCGAACACCGCCGACAGCTCCGGCGCCGTGGTGAAGTCACCGGCCGGACCGAGCTTCGTGCTGCCGGCGGAGTAGTAACCGAGGCCGGGCGCGTAGAGCACGAGCGTCATGTACTCATCGAACGGCAGGCAGTCCCCGGCAGCGCGGATCGCCGCATCGACCGCGTCCTGGACTCGTGCCGAGTGGCCGGCGGCGTCAGCGTCGGGTGGCGGCAGGCCGGTTGGGATCATGACGGGCTCTTCCTTTATCCTACGGGCCATGACGGACTCATCTGACCAGCCCCTCGCAGGGCAAGCCGTACTGATCACCGGTGCGGCGCGGCGCGTTGGCGCCGCGATTGCGCGCGAAGCCCACGCGGCCGGCGCGAACGTGGCGATCCACTACCGGCGCTCGGCGGCCGATGCACTCGCGCTCGCGGCCGAGCTCAATGCGCTGCGCAGCGCCTCGGCCGTGACGCTGGGTGCGGACCTCATCGATCCGGCGACGCCCGCCGCGCTGGTCGAGGCCACCCTCGCCTCGTTCGGGCGACTGGACGTGCTCGTCAACAACGCCTCGAGCTTCTACCCGACACCGGTCGGCTCGATCACGCTCGAGCAGTGGGACGACCTCATGGGCACCAACCTGCGCACGCCCCTCTTCCTGTCGCAGGCCGCCGTACCCGCGCTGCGCGACACGCAGGGCCTGATCCTCAACCTGATCGACATCCACGGCTACCGGCCGCTCAAGAACCACCCGCTGTACTGCTCGGCCAAGGCCGGGCTCATTATGCTGACCCAATCGCTGGCGCGGGAACTCGGCCCGCTGGTCCGCGTCAACGGCATCGCGCCGGGCCCGGTGCTCTGGCCCGAGACACCGATGCAGGCGGCGCACCAGCAGATGATCGTCGAGCGCACGGCCCTGAAGCGGGTCGGCACGCCGCGGGACGTGGCGCGCACGGCGCGTTTTTTCATGTGCGACGCGCCGTACATCACCGGCCAGATCCTCGCGGTCGACGGCGGGCGCAGTACCAGCGGACACTGAACCGCCCGCCCGGCCGCGCGTCAGTCGGTCAGGCTGACCGGCACCAGCGGGTGCGCGCCCTGGTCGAAGCCGCGCCACAGCTCGCCGATGGTGACGCCCGCGGTGGGGTGGCGCACGGTGCCTGCGATGTCCGCCAGCGGTCCCAGCATGAAGGCGCGGCGCACGAGGTCGGGACGGGGCAGGGTCACGCCCGGGAATTCACCGACGAGATCGCCGCAGAGCAGCACGTCGAGGTCCATGCTGCGCGGCTCCCACTTGGGGGCGAGACGGGGGCGACCGCAGGCAAGTTCCACGGCATGCAGCCGCGCGAGCAGCGCGTCGAGCTCGAGGTCTGTGCTGAAGCCCACCGCGAGATTGATGAAATCCTCGCCGGCAAAGCCGACCGCCACGTTGCGGTAGGCATTGGACGCCACGAGGTCCGGGAAATCCTGCCTGAGCAGGCCGAGCGCCTCGCGCAGCCGGCGCTTCGGCTCGACGTTGCTGCCGGCCGCGACGTAAACCGAACGCCGCTCGGCCGGCGCGCTCACGGCGCGTCGGTGGCGAGATCGGCCCGCGTGCGTTCGATCATGACGCCGACGTCGCGGCTGCCGCGGATGGCACCGGGCTTATTCACCGAGAGCTTGACCCATTCGCAGCCGAACTCGCGCAGGATCAGCTGGGCCAGCGCCTCCGCCAGCGTCTCGACCAGCTCGTAGTGGCTGTCGTCGATGAAGGCGAGCATGCGCTTCGTGATCTTCTTGTAGTCGAGCGTGTCCTCGATCTTGTCGGTGCGCGCCGCGCGCCGCACGTCGGTCGGCAGCTCGAGGTCGATGCTGATCGTCTGCTTGATCTTACGTTCCCAGTCATAGATACCGATGATCGCCTCGGTACGCAGGTCACGCAGGAAAATCCGGTCGCTCAAGTGCCTCTCCTTTAAACGGCCGGCCGCGGGTCCGCGGCCGGTGGCCGTGGCGGACGCAGTTCGGTCAGTGGCCAGCGCGCAAAGGCCTCGACGGCAAGCCCGGTGCTTTCGCCCGCTGTCAGACGATCGTGCCCGACCAGCGCGATCATCGCCGCATTGTCGGTGCAGAATTCCGGTCGCGGATAATGCACGGTAACGCCGCGCTCTGCAGCTTTTGCGCGCAGCGCCTCGCGCAGCCGGCGATTGGCGCCGACGCCGCCCGCGACGACGAGCCGCCGGCAGCCGGTGGCGTCCAGGGCACGACGCGTCTTTTCGACCAGCGTGTCGACGATCGCCTCCTCGAATGCACGGGCGAGATCCGCCCGCGTCTGCGGCTCGCTGCCAGCCGCCTGCATCGCGACCACGGCCGCGGTCTTCAGCCCACTGAAACTGAAATCGAGTCCAGGACGGTCCAGCATCGGCCGGGGGAAGCGGAAGACGCCCGCCCGCCCGCCGGTGGCGAGCGCTGCGAGTGCCGCGCCGCCCGGGTAACCGAGGCCGAGCAGCTTCGCGGTCTTGTCGAAAGCCTCGCCCGCGGCGTCGTCCAGCGACTCGCCGAGCACGCGGTAATCGCCCAGCGCGCGCACCTCGACCAGCATCGTGTGGCCGCCGGAGACGAGCAGCGCGAGATACGGGAAGGCGGGCGCGTCCGCCTCGAGCCGCGGCGCTAGCAGGTGCCCTTCGAGGTGGTGCACGGCCAGCGCCGGCAGTTGCCAGGCGTACGCCAGCGCCCGCGCGAACCCGCAGCCGACGAGGAGCGCCCCGGCGAGCCCGGGACCGGCGGTATAGGCAATGCCGCCGAGGTCGGCCCGCCCGAGCGCGTGGCGGGCGAGCAGCCCGTGCACCAGTTCGGGGAGCTTGCGCACGTGATCGCGCGAGGCAAGTTCCGGCACCACCCCGCCCCAGGTGGCGTGCAGATCGGTCTGGCTGTAGACCTCGTGGGCGATCAGGCCCTCGTCCGTGCCGTACACGGCGACCGCCGTCTCGTCGCAGGAGGTCTCGACCGCGAGGACCCTCACGAGACCGCCACGACGGCCAC
>CAITAM010000382.1 GCA_903890265.1 uncultured Pseudomonadota bacterium
GACGCGCACGCGGCCGAGGAAATGCCCTTCTTCGGCCAGGAACTCTTCCTGCAGGCACAGGGGCGCGCCGATCTTCGTGCGCCGGCCTACCTGCGGATCCTGCAGAACCTCAAGCGCCTCACCGACGAGGATGGCCTCGCGCGGATCTTCAAGATCCACAACGTCGATCTGCTGCTGGCGCCGTGCAACGGCCCCGCCGAACTCATCGACCACACGCTCGGCGACCGTTCGGACGCGAGCGGCGGCTGGCCGTCGATCTGCTCGGCGGCGGCGGTGGCGGGCTATCCCAGCCTGACGGTGCCCGCGCTGCAGGTCGACGGCCTGCCGGTTGGCGCCGCGCTGGTGGCACCGCGCGCGCAAGAGGTCGTGCTGCTGCGGGCGGGTCTCGTGCTCGAGACCGGTCTTAGCGCCCGGCGGCCGCCGGCCCTCAGCTGAGGTTTTTCTGGCGCGGCTGCACGGCGCCTCGCGCCACGTCGTGCGCGACCGTCGGGTGGTGGCGTCGGGGATGTGCATCTTGCCCAGTGGGAGTCGTCGTCAATGTTGGCCACTACCGTTCGTTCGCTGCTGACCGGCTGCTGTCTTGCGCTCACCCTGCCGCTGGCGGCGACGGCGGCCAGCGATCCGCTCAAGTCGATCGATCTCGACTCGCTCGTGACCCGCACGATGGCAGCCTACGACGTGCCCGGCATGGCGGTGGGCGTCGTCAAGGACGGCAAGGTCGTCTTTGCCCGCGGCTACGGCGTGCGCGAACTGGGCAAGCCCGGCACGGTCGACGCCGATACCCTCTTTGGCATCGCGTCGAACTCGAAGGCGTTCACGGCGGCGGCCCTCTCGCTGCTCGTCGACGAGGGCAAGATCCACTGGGATGACAAGGTCATCGACTACCTGCCGGACTTCCGGCTCTACGACCCGTACGTGACGCGCGAGTTCACGATCCGCGACCTGCTGACCCACCGCAGCGGTCTCGGGCTCGGCGCCGGTGACCTGCTCTTCTTCCCGAGCACGGATTTCACGCGCCAGGAAGTGATACACGCGCTTCGCTACCTGAAGCCCGTCACGGGCTTCCGCTCCGAGTACGCCTACGACAACAACCTCTACGTGGTCGCCGGCGAGATCATCCCGGCGGTGACCGGCAAGAGCTGGGAAGACTTCGTGACCGAGCGCTTCCTGACGCCGCTCGGCATGGCGCCGTGCGTCGCGACCGCCTCGCGGGTCACCGATCACTCGAACGAGGCCAGGCCGCACGCGCCGGTCGACGGGCATCTCGTGGTGATGCGCGCGGACGACTTCGATACCGCGGCGGCGGCGGGCGGCATCCAGTGCAACGTGCGCGGGCTTGCCCGCTGGCAGCTGACCCAGCTCGGCCACGGCCAGGGCCCGGGGATGCCTCGCGTGTTCAGCGAGGCGCAGTCCGCCGAGATGTGGAAGCCGCAGACCATCCTCCCGGTCGGCGGCAAGCGCGCGGAACTGACCCGCACCCATTTCTCGGCGTACGGCCTCGGCTGGTTCCTCGAGGACCACAACGGCTACAAGCGAGTCTCGCACTCCGGTGGGCTGGACGGCATGGTCACCTACCAGACCCTCATTCCAGAACTGAACCTCGGCGTCATCGTGCTGACCAACCAGCAGGAAGGGCTGGCGTTTGCCACGGTGGCGCTCGCGATCACCGATGCCTATACCGGCGGGCCACGGCGGGACTGGCTGAAAATCACGCAGGAATTCCGGGACGAGCGCCTCAAGGAACAGGCGAAGAGCGACGCCAGGCGCGTGCCGCCACCGGCCACCGGCGTCGATCTCAAGTCACTGGATCTTGCGCCCTACGTCGGCACCTTCCTCGATCCCTGGCGCGGCAAAGCGACCGTTGCCCGCGAGGGCGACGCGCTGACCCTGACCTTCAGTCGCACGACCGACTTGAGTGGCCCGATGACGCCGATCCGGCCGGGGCTTTTCGTCGTGCACTGGAAGAACCGCGCGATCAATGCCGACGCCTACGTGCGCTTTCGCGAAGACATCTCGGGTCGCATCGAGGGCTTCACGATGCAGGCGGTGAGCGCCGCTACGGACTTCAGCTTCGACTTCCAGGATCTCGATTTTCACCGTGTCGAGGCGCAGACACCGCCAAGCCCCTAGGCGTCGGCTGTCGCGCGGAGGCGCTGCCAAACGGGCCTCGACCGCGCACAGTGCCCCTCCCTAGGGGCGACTGCCTGCCATGCGCCGACGGCGGCGCTTACTGGTTCAGCGCCTTCATCTGGGGTGCAGCATAGCGGTCGCCGGTCGCGGCACCCTTCGGCAGCACGCTGTCGATGCGGGCGAGCTCCCCGGCAGTGAGTTTCACCTTGAGCGCACCGACGTTCTCCTCGAGGTAGGCGCGGCGCTTGGTGCCCGGGATGGGCACGAGATCCTCGCCCTGGGCGAGCACCCAGGCGAGCGCGAGCTGCGAGGCGGTGCAGCCCTTGGCCTGGGCGAGCGCTTCTATCTCGTGCACGAGGTTGAGGTTCTTCGCGAAGTTCTCGCCCTGGAAGCGCGGCGACAGGCGGCGGTAGTCATCGGCCGGCAGGTCCTCGAAGGTCCTGAACTGGCCGGTCAGGAAGCCGCGCCCGAGCGGGCTGTAGGGCACGAAACCGATGCCGAGTTCCCGCGCCGTGGCAAGCACCTCGTCCTCGGGATCGCGGCTCCAGAGCGAGTACTCGGTCTGCAGGGCCGCGATCGGATGCACCTTCTGGGCACGCCGCAGGGTCTGCGGTGCCGCTTCCGACAGGCCGAGGTAGCGGACCTTGCCCTCGCGGACGAGCTCCGCCATCGCACCCACCGTGTCCTCGATCGGCGTGTTGGGATCGACCCGGTGCTGGTAGTACAGGTCGATCACCTCGACGTTAAGGCGCTTCAGGCTCGCCTCGCAGCAGGCGCGCACGTACTCGGGACGGCCGTTGATGCCGAGCATCTCGCCGTTCGGGCCGCGCATGATCGCGAACTTCGTGGCGATGATCACCTGGTTCCGACGATCCTCGATCGCGCGGCCGACCAGTTCCTCGTTGCGCCCGAGTCCGTACATGTCGGCGGTATCGAGCAGGGTCACGCCAAGATCGATGGCGCGATGGATGGTCGCGATCGATTCCGCGTCGTCACGGCCGCTGTAGAACTCGGACATGCCCATGCAGCCCAGACCCAGGGCCGATACCGACAGGCCGCTGCGGCCGAGGTGACGCTGTTGCATGCGAGTGCTCCGAGTCGCTGGCTGACTGAAACGGGTTGGGCGGAGACTACCACCCCGCCGTGTCGCGCCAAAGAAAAACGCCGCCCGGGGGCGGCGTCGTGAACCACGCGGCAGCCGGCGCGGGCCGATGCGCTGCCGGGGCTGGCACGGCCGCCAGCCCCGACCGCTCGCTTACGGCTTCCGCCGGTTCATGTCCTCTACCCAGCGCGTATGGGCCTTGTCGGCGGCCCTGATCGCGCGGTCGATGTGCTCGAGCGCCCTGTGGCGCAGCTCGCGGACCTCGGGGTTGTCTTCTTCACCACTGATGTCGGCCTTGGCCTTGTTCAGGGTCTCGATCGACTTCAGGAGACGGCTGCCGTGCTCCTTGACGTCGACCTTCGGGTGGTCGTTGAGGTCCTTGCCGTCATCGATCCCGGCGCGCTTGATCTCGCCGATCGCGGCGTCGATCTCGGTGATCGCGACGTCCTCATCGCCGGAGACGACGGAATCGCCGGGCTGGTGGTAGAGGAACCAGCGCGCCGTGCGCAGGTCGGTCAGCGCGTGGAGGTAGCCCGGGTGCTTGCCGGGCAGCGGCTGGGCGCCTGCCGTCAGCGGCGACAGGCCAAGGGCGAGTACGAGCGGGAGCGCGAATTTCAGAAAACGGGTCACGGGACACCTCGCGATGGGTTAGGGATCGCACGGCCAGGGAGCCTGGCGTGCCTGTCACAGAACGCCGTGCCCCGGTCCGAGTTTACTGCCTCCACCCACGGGACGGCAACGTGTGGTGTTGCCGTCGCGGCCTCGCGCAATTCGCGCCTCAGTGGAGCGCGGCCTCGTACACGGTCCGCCCGCCGACCACGGTAAGCAGCGCCTTCGTCGCCCCGATCCGCTCCGCGGGCACCGCGAAGATGTCCTGCGACAGCACCACGAGATCGGCCGCCTTGCCCACTTCCAGCGTACCGACGAGCTTTTCCGCGTAGGCGGCGAAGGCCGCCCCCCGCGTGTAGCCGTCGATGGCTTCCCTGACCGTGATCGCCTCGGATTGGCCGTAATACTGCCCGGCCAGGGGCTTTGCCCCGCCGTTGCCGGCGCCGTCAAAGACGCCGGCGTCGATCACCGCGGTGTCTGGCGACTTCCACGCCTGGCGTGTGACCGCCTGCTGGATATTGAGGTAGGGATCCGGTGGCCACATGCACGGCCAGTCGCTCGACAGCGCGAGCGTCACGCCACGATCGAGCAGCGTCCGCCAGCGGTCGGACACGGTCGGGTCCTTGGCATCGTAGCCCGTGCCAAGCTCGCTGCAGCAGAAAGCGGGCTGGATGCCGGCGATGACGTTCAGGCGCGCGTAGCGGCCGATGTCCTCGTCCGAGATCAGGAAGCTGTGCTCGATGCGCAGCCGCCGCTCGCGCGGGCCGTTCTTCGCGATCGCGTTCTCGTACGCGTCGAGGATCATGTGCACCGAGTCGCCGCGCTGGGCGTGGGTCATGAGCTGGAAGCCACGCCGGTCCAGCTCCTCGACGAGCGCCCGGTACTCGGCGGGACGGTAGACCAGCGGCGGAATGAAGCCCGTGCTGCCGTCGGCAAAGAACTTGACGAGGTTCGCCGCCACCCAGTCGTCGTGGTATCTCGTCCGCGCGGTCTCGAGGTCGGCGAGGAACTCGGGCGTCAGCCGGTGCGGCACCGAGACGGCACCGAAGGCCGTGCGGGTGCGCACCGTGAGTTCACCACGGTCGCGGAGAGTGCCGTAGAGCTCGATCTCGGCCAGGTTGCCGGTCGCGTTCACGACGCTCGTGATGCCGAACGAATTGAGGTAGCGCGTCGCGCGGCGCACGAGCTCGAGCTTCTCCTCGGTGCCAAGCAGGTTCAGCACGGCGCTGTGGACGCGGTCCTGCGCGCCCTCGAGCAGCATGCCGCTCGGCCGTCCGCTCGCATTGCGAAACACGCCCTTCTCGGCGGCAGGGCTGTCGAGCGGCGCCTCCGTGATGCCGGCAAGTTCCAGCGCCTTGGTATTGACCCAGACGGCGTGCTCGGAGGCGTTGTGCACCACGAGCGGGCGGTCGGGCACCGCGCGATCGAGCAAGGCGCGGTCCGGCGCGTTCGGTTCGGCGGTGCTGAAGTCCGCGCGTGCGATCAGGACGCGCTTCTCGGGGTGCTGCCTGGCGTAGGCCGCGAGCGCCGCGACAAACGCCTCCGGTTCGTTCGGCGTCAGGCTCCGCTCGGGAGTGGACAGGTTGAGGCCGTCGAGTGTCAGCGCGCCGAAAAGGAGATGCAGGTGCGCGTCGACGAGGCCCGGAATGACCGTGCGGCCCTTGAGGTCCACGGTGCGACCGCGGCTTCGGTACTTCCCGAGCGCGGCGTCGCTGCCGACCGCCACGATCGTCGCACCCTCGACCGCGACGGCCTCGGCCCAGGGCGATGCCGGGTTGCCGGTGTAGACGTGACCGTGCGCGTACAGCGTCGTTCCCGGCGCGGCAACGGCCGCCGCCGACCCGAGAAAAAGCGCAGCCAGCAGCAGGTGTGGACGCATCAGGAGACCCCCCGGTCAGGACGGCCGGACGGTCACCCGGACCCCGCGGGCCGGGCAACGGGCAGGGTGCGCGCCCCGGCCGGCGCGCACCCTGGCAGTCAGGTCTTGTTGCTCGACACCGTGGCGATGGCGAGATCGCCCGCCGTGCCGTCCATGAATGCCCTCGGCAGCTTGACCGGGAACTTGGCGCGGATCGCCTCGTCGATGCTCGCGGGCACGTGGCTCGGGTAGTGGGTCGCGAGGATTTCCTTGACCTTGAGGGCGGCCCGCTGTTCGATGTCGAGCGCACCGCGCTCGGTCCAGTCGTTCGGGCTGCGCCGGTCGCCAACCGACGGGTACAGGTAGTCGGTCTGCATGAGCTGCAGCGTCTGGTCGGAGCCGAGGTAGTGGCCGGGGCCGTTCAGGCACACGTCCCTGATCGTCTCGAACGACAGCTTCTCGTCCGACACGTCGATCCCGCGGATCGTGCGCATCGCGGCACCGATGATGTCGTTGTCGATGACGAGGCTCTCGAGCGAGTAGCCGAGCAGGCTCGCGTGCATGCCGGCCGCCTCGTAGATCATGTTCGCGCCGGCGTTGCCGACGAGCGCGTGGTTGAGACCCTTCTCGGCGCCGGCCTGGCCGTCCGGCACCTTCGAGTCGGTCATGCCGGAGGCGGTGCCGCCGGTGAGGTTGTAAAAGTGCGCCATCTGGCCGGCCGCGGCGGACAGCAGCGCCTGCTCGGGACTGCCGCCGGACATCGCGCCGGTGCGCAGGTCCGACACGAAGCACCAGGTACCGAAGATCGCCGGATGCCCGGGCTTGATGGCATTGACGTAGACCAGGCCGGCGAGCACCTCGGCCACTTCCTGGGCGAGCGCACCGGCGAGCGCGGCCGGCGCGGTCGCACCCGCCTGCCCGGCGGACAGCAGCAGTACCGGCATGCCGCCGGCGACCGCGAGCTCGAGGCAGCGGCAGGCATCGACCGCGAACTTCATCGGCGGCACTACGAAGCAGTTCGACTGGCTGACGAAGGGGCGCTCACGCCACTGCTGCTCGCCACCGGCGATCATGTGCAGCATCTCGAGTGACGCCTCGAGGTGCTTTGGGTCCACCCAGCTCGAGCCCACGTGCTTGGTCGTCGCCATGACGGCGGCATAGCAGGTGTTGAAGTCCATCTCGTAGGGATTCGGCAGGTCGCGCGGTACGACGGCGCGCTGGAAGAAATGGATGTGCTCCATCACGTCGACGATGCGGCCGATGTTGTACAGGTCGGTCAGCAGCGACTCGCGGTAGCGGCCGTCGGGATCGACCATGTTGACCGCCGCGCCGGCGGTGCCGAAATAGACTTTCTTGCCCCACGGCTCGAGGTCGTGGCGCCGGTCCTGGCCGTGCAGCACGAAGTTGCGGCCGGCCTTGGCGATCGTCTCCTCGACGAGCGCACGCGGGAAGAGCAGCCGGCCGTGCTCGCTCACGGTGCAGCCGGCGCGGGTGAGGATCTCGACGCCCGACTCCGGCGCGTCGGCGAGGCCGACTTCCGACAGGAGGCGCAGCGCGGTTTCATGGATCTTCAGTACCGCTGCGTCCGACAGGGGCTTGTAGTTGCCCGACGGCAGCCCCGGGGGGGCCGGCCGCAGGTTGTCGGCGAGGGGAGCGGCGCGCTGCGCACGACGCAGGTCACGGCCACTGGGACGACGTGCCGGATGGGAAGCCTCTGCCACGGTTGCACCTCTTGAGCGCTGCTGAAACGGGGACCGGCAGTGGAGCGACGTCGCCGCGCGATCGCTCCCTGCCAAACCGTCCCAGTGTGCCGGTTTGCTGAACTCGCGCCAATAGGCCGGGACCCGTGCCGGGCGGTTTCGGCACCGCTTCAGTAGTGGGGTGGGCGTTCCTTGTCGGGATCGAACTTGGAGGTGTCGCCTTCCGCTTCGTTCAGCCGGTCGGTGAGGCGGCTCAGCCGGACCTTCAGGCTGTCCAGTTCACGTTGCTGGAGGATCAGGATGTCGCTCATGTCGTGCTGCGCTTTTTCAAGGTAGGCGAGCTTCAGTTCCAGTCGTTCGACAATGTCCTGCTCGGTCATGGCGCTGCCCCGGATTCCGCGAAGACCGGCAGCTTAACCGCATGCCGCCCGGGTCGCAGCCGTTACAATCGGGCCATGGATGTCACGCTGCCGAGTTTTGAGGACGTTCGCGAGGCGGTCGCCCGCCTCGAGGGTCAGGTGCACCGTACGCCGGTGCTGGAATCGACCGAGCTGTCGCGTCGGCTCGGCGCCTCGGTCGTTTTCAAGTGCGAGAACCTGCAGCGCGTTGGCGCCTTCAAGGCGCGCGGCGCCGCGAATGCCGTGCTCGCGCTGTCCGCGGCGGCGGCCGGGGCAGGCGTTGCCACCCACTCGTCCGGTAATCATGCCGCGGCCCTCGCGCGGGCGGCGCGGGCGAGGGGTGTCCCGGCGTACGTCGTGATGCCGGCCAATGCGCCCGCGGTCAAGCGCGCGGCGGTCCTCGGTTTTGGCGCGACCGTCCTCGACTGCGAGCCGACGCTCGCGGCGCGCGAGGCCATGGCGGCGGAACTCGTCGCCCGCACCGGCGCCTCGTTCGTGCACCCGTACGACGACCCTTATGTCATCGCCGGGCAGGGCACGGCGACGGTGGAGTTCGCGTCGCAGGTGGCGGCGCTCGACACGCTGCTGGTGCCGGTCGGTGGTGGCGGACTGCTGTCGGGGACGGCCCTCGCGGCGCGGGCGCTCTGGCCC
>CAITAM010000383.1 GCA_903890265.1 uncultured Pseudomonadota bacterium
CCCCGCTGACGGCGGCGGCCGGTCGGGGGGTGCGGTTGCGTCTTAGGTACAGTCGCCTATGGCGCCGCCGCCGCCCGGCGGCCCATGATGGGCACCGTCCCGGAGAGCCGTCCATGCGCGAGGCCGACGACCCGCTGCCGCCGCCCGCCACGCCTGCCGGCCGCGGTCTCCTTGCGCGGCTCGGTCCGGGCTTCATCACGGGCGTGGCCGATGACGACCCGAGCGGTATCGCGACCTACGCGCAGGCCGGCGCCGCGTTCGGTCTCAACCTGCTCTTTACGATGCCGCTGACCTACCCGCTGATGGCCGCGATCCAGTCGATCTCGGCACGCATCGGCCGCGTCACCGGCCGGGGCCTCGCCGCCAACCTCAAGGCGCATTACCCGCCACTCGTGGTCGAGACCGCGGTGCTGCTGCTCTTCGTTGCCAATGCCATCAACATCGCCGCCGACGTCGCGGCGATGGGCGAGGTGGGCGAGCTCCTGACCGGGCTTAACCGGCACCTCGGCACGCTGTTCTTCACGGTGCTGAGCCTGCTGCTGCAGGTGTACGTGCCGTACCACCGCTACGTGCGTGTGCTGCGCTGGCTGACGCTGTCGCTGCTCGCGTATTTCCTCGTGCTGTTCACGGTGGCGGTGCCGTGGCCCGAGGTGCTGCGCCGCACGCTCCTGCCGCAGCTGCGGTTCAGCGCAGCGGAGGCCGAGCTCATCGTCGCGGTATTCGGCACCACCATCAGCCCCTACCTCTTCTTCTGGCAGGCGTCGCAGGAGGTCGAGGACCTCGGCCAGGCGGGTGGCGGGGCGGCGCTCTGCGTCACCGAGCCGAGCGAGACGGCACGCCGGGAACTGCAGCGCATCCGCCTCGACACGTGGACTGGCATGCTGTACTCGAACGTCACCGCGTACTGCATCATCCTCTCCACGGCCGTGACGCTGCACGTGGCGCACCTGACCACGATCACGACCGCGGCCGAGGCGGCGCAGGCCCTGAAGCCGCTGGCGGGTGAGTTTGCCTTCGCGGTCTTTGCGCTCGGCGTGCTCGGCGTGGGTCTCATCGGCGTACCGGTGCTGAGCGGGGCGAGCGCCTACGCGGTGGCCGAGACCCGCGGCTGGACGCTCGGGCTCGAGCGGTCACCGGGCGAGGCGCCGCGTTTCTACGGCCTCATCGCCCTGAGCTACGCGCTGGCTCTCGCGCTGCAGTTCCTGCCGGTTGATCCGATGCGCGCGCTCGTGCTGTCGGCGACCGTGAACGGCGTCGTCGCGGTGCCGCTCATGGTGCTGATCCTCCTGCTCAGCCAGCGGCCGGGGGTGCTCGGCGTGCACCGGCCCACCGGCTCGCTCCTCGCCCTCGGCTGGCTGGCGACCGCGGTCATGGCGCTCGCCAGCGTCCGGATGCTGCTGCCCGACTGACACGCCCCGGCTGTGCACGGCACCCGCGCGGCGGAACGGGTGTCACCCCTCACCGCCGCGACGGGAGGCCGTCGCGAGGGCCCGTCGCGCCGCGGGTTGAGAAGGCCGGCTCAGCTGCCGAGCCGACTCCGCCGCTCGGCGTCGGTGGCCCCGTCCGCGTCGTGCATGCGCCGCAGGAACTGCTCGGCCTCGCCACTCGTGAGTGGCGAGCTCAACAGGAACCCCTGCCCGAGTTCGCAGTGCTGCTCCTGCAGGAACAGCAGCTGCGAGAAATCCTCGACACCCTCGGCCACGACGCTGAGGCCCATGGTCTTGGCCATGGAGATCATGGCGGCGACGATGGCGCTGTCCTCCGCCGAGTCACCACCCGGCCGGGTCACGAAGGACTTGTCGATCTTGAGACGGTCGACCGGGTAATCCTTCAGGCGGCCGAAACTCGAGTAACCGGTACCGAAATCGTCGATGGCGAGCGCGACGCCGAGCGTCTTCAGCCGGCGTGTCACCTGGTACGCCCATGCCTCGTCCTTCATGACCAGCGACTCGGTGATCTCGAGCTCGAGGCTAGAGGCCGGCAGGCCCGTGTCGGCCAGTACGGCGGCCACCAGTTCCACGAATTCCTTCTGCGCAAACTGGACGGGTGACACGTTCACCGCGATGCGGCCGAGGGGGAGTCCGTCGGCAAGCCACCGTTGCGCCTGGTGGCAGGCCGCGCGCAACACCCATTCGCCGATCGACAGGATGAGCCCGGTGGCCTCGGCCAGCGGGATGAAGGACAGCGGCGGGACGAGTCCGAGCTCGGGGCTGTGCCAGCGCAGCAGGGCCTCGACGCTCGAGATGCGTCCGGTGTGCAGGTCGAACTGGGGCTGGTAGTGCAGCGACAGCTCGTTGTTGGCGATCGCATTGCGCAGCCTCGACTCCATCTCGAGCTGCGCCACCGCACCGGCGTTCATCTTCTCGTCATAGAACACAAACGTGCCCGGGGCGGCGCGCTTCGCCGCGTACATCGCCAGATCCGCGTGCCGCAGCAGCGATTCGGCGTCCTGCCCGTCCTGGGGGTACATCGCGACGCCGATGCTCGGCGTCACCGTGCACTCGGTCTCGCCGAGCAGCACGGACTGCGACAGCGCCTTGATGAGGCGGTCGGCGATGAGTCCCGCCTCACCGGGCGACATCACCTCGGGCAGCAGCGCCATGAACTCGTCACCGCCAAGCCGCGCGCAGTCATTGCCCCGCTGCCGACTGGCGTTGACGTGGATGAAATCGTCCGACTTTCGCACCGTCGCGCGCAGTCGGTCGGCCACGACGCGCAGCAGCTCGTCGCCCGCGGTATGGCCCAGCGTGTCGTTGATGCGCTTGAAGTTGTCGAGGTCTATGTACAGCAGGGCCATGGTCTTGCCGTGGCGCTGGGCGTTCTCGAGGCACGCACGCATGCGGTCGCGGAACTGCGCCCGGTTCGGCAATCCGGTCAGTGAATCGTAGTAGGCCAGTTGTGCGATGCGCTGCTCGGCGCGCCATTTGTGCCCGAGGGCGAGCGCCATCTGGCGGACCTCCTGGGGGTGGAATGGCTTGGCGAGGAAGAAGAATTTGTCCTCGGGCGGGATCCGCGCCGAGAGTTCCTCGGTGTCGACATCCGAGTAGGCGCTGCAAAGGCAGATGCTGACGTTCTCGTCCATCGCCCGGATTTCCGCGGCCGCCCAGGCGCCGTCCCTGCCCGGGGGCATGCGCATGTCGAGGAACACCACGGCAAAGGGGGCGCCACTGGCGATGGCCTGGCGCACGGCCTCGACGGCCGCCTCGGCACTGCTCGCGGCCTCGACCCGAAAGCGCGTGCGGGTCGGGGGTGCGGGGGGCGCCGCGCGCGGCGCCCCGGCACGGGGGAAGAGTCGCGCCCGCAGATCCTCCAGGGAGTCCTTGCGTGCCTCGCTCTCGGCGTTGGTCGCCGGGCACAGGAGTTCCCGGTAGGCATCAAGGATGGCCGGCTCGTCGTCGACGACGAGGACCCGTATCGGATGCAGTTCAGTGTCGTTCAATGGATGCCTCATGCGGCCTGTGCCGCGTTACTAGCCGATGCCGATGCCGATGCCGATGCCGATGCCGACGCCGACGGCAGTGGCACCACGACGTCGAAACAGGTGCCAAGGCCCGGACCGTCGCTGGCGACGCTGATGCCGCCACCGGCCGCGCGCAGCGCGTTCGCGCACCAGTGCAGGCCGATGCCGGAGTTGGTGTCCTTTGACTTGGTCGAGAACTGCCGCTCGAACAGTCTCGGCATCACGACAGGGTCAATCCCTGCGCCGTCATCGCGGAACTGGCAGTGCAGGCTGGCGTAGCCACCGTCGTCGCGAATCGAGGCCGTGACCTTGAGGTGCACGGGGCCGGTGGCCCCCGCGCGGGGTGCCTCCGCCGCATTGACGATCAGGTTCTGGAAGACCTGGCGCAGTACCGTGGCGGGCAGCCGCAGCGAGCCCATGGCGTCCATCTCGTGGCTCGGCTCGACGACGATCCGGTCGCGCAGGGAATCGGGTACGAGGTCCTGCGCCTCGCGCAGGATGGCGACGGGGCGGGCGGCCTCGAGCACCGCGCCGGCCCTGCTTCGGCGCACCTGGTCGGTCAGGATCCGCTGGATGGCCTGCAGCTGGCCGGCGGCGACCTCGGACTCGGCGTGCGCCGACGACACCACGCGCGCGAGTTCCAGCCCGGCCAGGCGCGAAAACTCGGCGAGGTCGGCCCGTCGGGCGGCGTCCGTGTCGGCGCTCGCGAGTTCCGCGGCGACCAGTTCCATCTCGGCGGTCGGCGCGCGGCGCAGTCGCTCCTCGATCGTCGACACCCGCAGGGCGAGCGGGGTGAGTGCATTGCCGAGGTTGTGCAGCGCGCCGGAGGCCATCTCCGCGACGCCGGCGCTGAACGACTTGTCGATGAGATCGGCGCGCGTCCGCGCGAGCCGACCGACCATGTGGTCAAAGGTATTGGCGAGTACCGCGAGTTCGTCGGATCCCGGCCGGTGCAGGCGCTTGCCGAGGTCGTCGCTGGCGGCGATCTCGGCCGCGTGCGCGGTGATGTCGTTCAGCGGGTGGAAGATGACGCGGTTCAGGTGCAGCAGGAACGCCGCGAGCACGAGCCCGGCGAGCACGAAGAGGGCGATGGACGTGAGGAGAATCGTCTCCTGCGCATGCGACGAGATCGTCCTCGGGGTGCTCGAGACGAGTTCAAGGGAGGGCGCACCGGTCAGATCGCTGATGCGCCGCCGGAGCACGGTCATGGGGTCCGACGTCCCTCTGGCGGGCGCAGGCATCGCCCCGGCAGGCCCGACCGCGACGAGCGCCACGTTGGCCTCGGGCACTTTCGCTGCCCGGGCAAGTTCTGCCGCTGACAGCAATCGCCCGAGGAGCAGGGCGCCGGCGGGGTGGCCCGTGCCCGTGCCGTTGAGGACAGGGGCCAGGGCGAGGAGCATCGGCCCGGCGCTCGTCGTCACGAGGCCGGTCACGACCCGTGCGCTGCCGATTTCGCCGCGCAGCGGATCATGCTCGGCGATGCCGTGGGCGGCGAAGAGATCGATCCGTGCCGGCACGACCTTCCCTGCGGCGAGGCTCCCGGACCAGACGTAGCGGCCGTCGAGGTCGATGAACGCGATCGCATCGGCGCGGATGTCGTGCAGTGCCGAGGCGGTGATATTCGTCTCGAGATACTCGTCGCTCGGTGCCAGCAGGTAATTGTAGGTGGCGCTCCAGTTGCCCCAGTCGCGCGCCCACAGCGCGAGGCCCTCGCGCTCGCGGTCAAAGGCATCGCTGAGGCGCTCCAGGGTCGCGTCCGCCTGCTGGCGCTCCAGCCTGTCGAAGTCGCGCAGCATCATGTTGCGCTGCACGAGGTATTGCGACAGGCCGAGGACGATTAACGTGAGGGTGGCGACGGCAAGCACGCGCTCGCGGATGTTCATGGATGGGCGCATCGGGTTCCAGGCCGTTACAGCAGCGGATGGCGCGCCTGATATTGCATAAGCCGGCGGCCGTGAATCGAGCGCCAGTGCACAGAACGCGCGCGGCGGCGGTTCCCTCGGGCGAACTGGGAGGCACGTCACAGGCGTGCCGTGGCCGTGTGGAGCGAACGCCGGGTGTTGCGTTCTGCAGGCGTCGGACCACCGGTCGCGGGCGGGCAACGCGCGACGGCAGGGTGGGGTCGCTGAACGCCCAAATCTGTTCGGTCCCGGACTCCGGCACGCATTGCGTGCAGCCAGACGCGCTGCCTCGTTATCGGCGGTCAGTCGTCGGGGCGTAGGTCTAGTTCCCGTCGGCATCCAACATCCGTCGCTCGCCGGTCACTGTCGTCCGTGGCGCCCCGTGGGGGTGTCGCGCGAGGTGCGTGTTGCGGTGCGGACCCCGCGACGGTTGCCGTAAGCGTCACGCGCCCGCACCGGCATCACCCGTATCAAGGACCCCGCCATGACCGACCGCCAGCGCTCGATCCCGTTCGTGATGCTCCTGCTGACGGTGACGGCGAGCGTCGTTGCCCAAACGCCCGGTGGCCTCAGGCGGTACGTGACC
>CAITAM010000384.1 GCA_903890265.1 uncultured Pseudomonadota bacterium
CGCCGAGCTGCACGGGCTCTGCGTCGACGCGCTGCACGCCATGGTCTCGGCCAACCGGCTGGGCGAGCTCGGTATCGACGGCCGCTACCGGGAGGCGCTCGGCGCCTCGCTGAAGGGCAACGATTTTTCCCTCTACGGTCGCTTCGACCTCGCCTACGACGGGCACTCGCCGCCCAAGCTCCTCGAGTACAACGCCGACACGCCGACCAGCCTGCTCGAGGCGGCGGTCTGCCAGTGGTTCTGGCTCAAAGACTGCGAACCCGCGGCCGACCAGTTCAATTCGCTGCACGAGCGTCTCATCGGCCGCTGGCGTGACCTGCCGGGCGAGGGCCCGGTGCACCTCGCGTGCGCGGTCGATCAGGAAGAAGACTGGGCCTGCATCGCCTACCTCGCCGACACCCTCGTGCAGGCCGGCCGTGAACCGGTCCTGCTCTACGTGCACGAGATCGGGTGGGATCCCGCCGGGCGCGTCTTCGTCGACACCGCGGGCGCCCCGATCGACAGCCTGTTCAAGCTTTACCCCTGGGAATGGCTGCTGGCCGAGGAGTTCGGGCCGCACGTGATGACGTGCCGCACGCGTTTCGTCGAGCCACTCTGGAAGGGCGCGCTGTCCTGCAAGGGGCTGCTGCCCGTGCTCTGGGAGCGCAACCCCGGCCACCCGAATCTCCTGCCCGCCTACCGCGAGCCCGGCTCGCTCGGTTCCTACGCGCGCAAGCCCCTGTATTCGCGCGAGGGCGCGAACGTGTCGCTGTACGTCGACGGCCAGCCCCTTGCCGAATCCGACGGGCCGTACGGGCGCGAGGGCTACGTGTACCAGTCCCTCGCGCTGCTGCCGAACTTCGACGGCCGCTACCCGGTCATCGGCGCGTGGCTGATCGACGGTCAGCCGGCCGGCATGGGCATCCGCGAGGACCGTTCGCCGATCACGACCGACCAGAGTCAGTTCGTGCCGCATTATTTCCTGCCCTGAGGAGTCGTCGCCGTGCTCGCCGCCATCACCGCCTTCCTGACCTACTTCCTGGCCGCCACGGGGCTGCTGGCACTCTTTGTGCTGATTTACGTCCGCATCACGCCGTACCGCGACTTCGAG
Source organism: uncultured Pseudomonadota bacterium (assembly GCA_903890265.1). GTDB lineage: Bacteria > Pseudomonadota > Gammaproteobacteria > Steroidobacterales > Steroidobacteraceae > CAIKMS01. The sequence continues at coordinate 1,091 of CAITAM010000384.1, forward strand.
CTCATTGCCCACGACAACTGCGCGGCAGCGGTGGCGCTCGCGGGCGCCGTGCTCGGCTTCTCGCTGCCGCTCGTCGCCTGCATCTACTACACCCAGTCGCTGCTCGAGATGACCGTCTGGGCGGCCATCACCTGCCTCGTGCAGCTCGCGGTGTTCGCGGTGCTGAGGCGCCAGGCCAAGCGCATTGAAGAAGGCCACGTGGCCTCGGCGATCCTGGTCGCGACGTTCTCGATCGCGATCGGGCTCCTGAACGCGGTCAGCATCAGCCACTGAGCGGACGTGAGTCCGGGCTATCGAGGGGAGGCAAGGGCGTCATGGCAGAGATTCATCATCGCCTCGTCATCCGTGCGCCGATCGAGCGCGTCTACGAGGCCCTGACCACGGTCGAGGGCCTGCGCCGCTGGTGGACCACCGACGTCAACGGCGCACCCGATGAGGCGGGCGCGATCGTGCAGTTTCGCTTCGGGACGATGGGGCCGGACATGCGGGTCGAGGCGCTGACGAGGCCGACGCGGGTGGAGTGGCTCTGCGTCAACCACGCGCGGCAGGCGGAGGAGTGGATCGGCACGCGCTTTGCCTTCGCGCTCAGCGAAGCGAATGGCGCCGTCGTCGTGCGCTTCCAGCAGAGCGGCTGGCGCGAGGCTTCCGACTTCCTCGCCCACTGCAGCACGAAGTGGGCGACGTTCCTCCTCAGCCTGCGCGAGTCCGTCGAGACCGGCGCCGGGCGGCCCTTCCCGTACGACCTGCAGATCGCCTGAGGGCCGGCGCCGGCGCTACTTGCCGCGTTCCGAGGAGTCCCGGCCGAGCGAGCGGGCCGCCACGTCCAGCGTCTTGCCGTTGCTGAACGTGACTTTCACCGGCGTGCTCTTCGCGTTGTAGGCGAGGTAGGTGCGGGCACCCGCCTTGTCCTTGAACACGCCGTAGAGCGGCGTGTCGGCCGTGACCGAGAAGTCGGGCGTGCCCATCTCCTTCAGGCTCAGGATCCAGTAGAGCGTGTGCGAGCGCGTCTCGCCGAATTCCACCATGCCCTGCCGGTTCCAGAGGCCGAGCGCGGCGTCCGCGTCGGCGAGCGCCATGTAGGAGGCGATGACGTCCTGCCAGATGTCCTGCGGCAGGTCGTGCGGGCGGATGCCGCGGGCGGTGTAGGCCTTTTCCTCGGCTGGCAGCGCGCCGATGACACTCTTGACGTAGGCCGGGTCGCGCGCGAGGTAGGTCACCGCCGGCGTGAACGGCATCTCGTTGATGCCAAGGATCTCCCGCGGCTCCTGGGTCCACCAGGTGTTGTAGGCCACCTTGCCACCGAACACCATGCTCGCGAGCGGCTTGCCGAACTCTGCCGGCAGCACCTGGTGATCGAGATCGAACCAGTACTGCTGCACCGAGGCGACTTCGCTCGTGTAGAGGTAGATGCCGAGATCGCGCAGCCGCGTGTCGCCGGTGGCCTCGCCGAGCAGGATCAGTGCCGCCCAGGCGTTGATGGCTTCCGACGAGGATTCCTGGTTGTTGCCGTACTCGGAGGCGGCGTCGCCCGACGCCCACGAGTGCCCCTCGTAGGAATCGAAATTGCGCAGGAAGGGGAAATCCTTCTGCCCGCGCTCGTCGTTAGCGATGTCCGCCACGAGCTTCTTCACCATCCCGCCCCACTTGTCGTCGGCGATCCAGGCCGGATCGCGCAGCGCCACGTGCGCCGCGCCCATGATCCAGTAGCCGTAGTGGAAATGGTGGTCGTTCATGTGCGAGATGCTGCCGAACTCCTCGGGGTAGCCGATGAAGGTACCGAGCCTCGCGTCGTGCACGAAATACTGCGGATGACGTCCGTCGAACCACGATTCCAGCCGTTCCTTGAGCTGCTTCAGCAGATCGTCGCGCATCGAGGTCTTGCCCTCGGCCTCGGCCACGCTCATGAGCTGGGCCACCGCGCCGACACCCTTGCCGATCCAGTAGGTGCCGCGGCCCTGCTTCAGGAACAGCTGGTCGGACTTCGCGAGGTCACCGACGAGCAGGCTGTCGACGTTGGACTTGTCCGGTCCGCTCTCGAGGCCGCCCCAGGCGGGCATCACGCCGTGGTACGACCGCTCCAGCGTAAAGCCCGTGCCGCGAACCAGCCGGATGGTGCCCCGCACCGAGTCGTAGCCGTACTTCGAGCCGTGCTCGCCGGTCACCGCCACCCACTGGTGCGGGTAGAGGCCGAGCAGCGTGTCGCGGTTCGTGCCCTCCTTAGGAGTCGTCGTCACCGTGAACCGGCTGCGGACCAGGCTCTTCGCCTGGTCGTAGGACCAGTCAACGCGGGTCGAGGCCGGAAAGGCGTAGGCCACGGCCAGGAAGTCGGCAAGGGTGCCATCGGTAGCATCCGGCAGGCCGGCGATCGAGAAATAGCCCTTGCCGGCGGGCAGGTGCAGCACGAGGTTCGACGCATCGGACCAGTCGTAGCGGGCGCCGCTCGGGGCGAAGACCGCGTAGCCGTGGCCGCCGACGGTGAACGCGGCGAGCCGCGCATCGTGCCGGCCGTCCCGCGGGTCGGCGACCGGCGAGGCGGCGCCGTTGATGTGAATGCGCACATCGCCGCTCGTGACTTCGTAGTAGCTGAACGGGCTGCCGTGCAGCACCGAGGCCGTCAGGGTGTCGCTGCCACCGCTGAACGCGATCGAGGCCATCCAGTCGGAGTAGCTGGCGAGCCGTGCGTCCTGCGGCTTGAAGCCGAGCGGCGACACCACGAGCGCGGCGGCGTGCGCGTAGCGCAGCTCGCGGCTGCCGTTGTCCGTGACGATGCTGCGGGTCGGCAGGCCGACCTCGAAGCCCGCCGGCGTCGCCCGGTAGCTCAGCGGCTGGGCGTAGATCGGCGACGACCAGCGCTCGAAAAAGACCGACGTGAACCACTGGTTGGTCGGCGCCGCCCGGCCGGCCGCCTCGCC
>CAITAM010000385.1 GCA_903890265.1 uncultured Pseudomonadota bacterium
AACGGTCAGCGGTAGCCCTTCGCCTGCAGGCTGAAGAGGTGCGCGTACCGCCCCCCGGTCTGCATCAGGGCGTCGTGCGTCCCCTGCTCGGCGATCCGGCCGTGCTCGAGGACGACGATCGTGTCGGCCATGCGCACCGTCGAGAAGCGGTGCGAAATGAGAATCGTCATCCGGTCGCGGGTGTGATCGCGGAAGTGCGCGAAAATCTCGGCCTCGGCGCCCGCATCCATCGCCGCCGTCGGCTCGTCGAGCACGAGGACGTCCGCTTCTCCGCGCATGAACGCGCGCGACAGGGCGACTTTCTGCCACTGCCCGCCAGACAGCTCGCGTCCGTCATGGAACCACTTGCCGAGCTGGGTATCGTAGCCGGACGGCAGGTCGCGGATGAACGGGTCCGCGAGGCCGCGCCGCGCGGCCTCTGCCCAGCGCTCACGGTCATCGAAGCGACTCACATCGCCCGCGCCGACGTTCTCGCCCACCGGCAACTGGTAGTGGGCGAAGTCCTGGAAAATCACGCCCACCCGCCGGCGAAGCGCCTTCGGGTCCCAGTCGCGGATGTCCGCGCCCTCAAACGTGACGCGGCCCTGCGAGGGTTCGTACAGACCGGTCAGCAGCTTGATCAGCGTGGTCTTGCCGGAGCCGTTTTCGCCGACGAGCGCCAGTGTCTCGCCGCGCCGGATCGACAGATCGATGCCGTTCAGCACGGGCTCGCTGGCGCCGGGATACGTAAACGAGACGTGCTCGAAGCGGATGCCGGCCCGCGGGTCGGGCCCGGCGGTCAGCGTGCCGCCGCGGCTGGTGACGGGCTGGTCGAGGTACTCGTAGAGGTTCGACAGGTAGAGGTTGTCTTCGTAGAGTCCGCCCACCGCCGTCAGGCCCGAGGACAGCGCCGTCTGGCCCTGGCGGAACAGCATCAGGTACATCGTCATCTGGCCGAGCGTGATGCGCGCGGCGATCGTGCTGACCGCGATCCAGGCATACGCGCCATACAGGGTGAGCGTGGCGAGCAGGCCGAGCAGGAAGCCCCACAGATCGCGCCGGATGGTCAGGTCCCGGTCGGTGGCGTAGAGCCTGACGAAGATGTCCTTGTAGCGCTTGAGGAACAGCGGGCCGAGGTCGTAGAGCTTGACCTCCTTCGCGTGGTCCTCGCGGGCCAGCACCGTCTCGAGATAGGCCTGCATGCGGGTCTCGGGTGATCGCCAGCGAAACAGCCGGAAGGCATCACCGGAGAACTTGGTTTCGGCGATGAAGGCGGGCAGCGCGGCGGCAGCCAGGATCACCACGGCCCATGGCGAGAAGCGAACGAGTATCACGCCGTAGCTGGCGAGCGAGACGCCGCTCTGCAGCAGGGTAAAGCTGCGCATGACCATCGACAGCGGCCGGCTGGATGCCTCGCGCCGCGCGCGCGTCAGCTTGTCGTAGAACTCGCTGTCCTCGAACTGCGAGAGGTCGAGCGTCAGTGCCTTTTCCAGGATCATCGCGTTGACGCGCTGGCCGAGCTGGGCGCGCAGCAGTGACTGGCAGGTGGTCAGCCCGCGTCCGGCCGCGCTGATCGCGGCGACAAAGACGGCCTCCAGGGCGACGAGTCCGAGTACCGGGCGAAAGGCGGCCTCGCCCGCCACCGGGTAGACCCTCGTGCCCGCCAGTACCGCGTCGACGATCTGCGCGCCGACCCAGGCGACCCCCGCCGGCAGTGCACCCGCGATCAGGGTCAGGGCGGCGAGTGCGACGGTCAGGCCACGGCTCGTCGTCCACGTCAGCTGCAGCGCCTGCCAGCCGTAGCGGTAGACGCCAAGGCCCGCCCAGACGGGCGCCGGCACCGGCGCGGGGCCGTGGCCGCCCGGAGGCGGGCGTTTCACGCTTACCACGGACGCACAACCGGGCGCCGCGACGGACCTGCCAGTTTCTGGGAATGATTTCGCAATTTATGACGCCAAAACGGGTAAAAGTTTGCGATTTGGGCACCTATTGTCCACTCGGCCGAGGCGCAGATGTCGATTTGTTGTGATAAATCTGTACCCAGTGCGGATTAACCCTAAGGAGTTTCCTGATCCT
>CAITAM010000386.1 GCA_903890265.1 uncultured Pseudomonadota bacterium
CAAGGGGACGCAGGCACAGCGACTGATCCAGGCGCACGGCGTGCCCCAGGTATCGACGGGTGACCTGCTCCGCGAGGCCGTTGCCCAGGGCACGGACCTCGGTCGCCGGGCGCAGAGCATCATGGCCAGTGGCGGTCTGGTCGACGACGAGACCATTCTCGGCATCATCCGCGAGCGACTCGCCCGTCCGGATGCGGCGGCCGGGTTCATTCTTGACGGGTTCCCGCGCACCATTCCCCAGGCCGACAGCCTGGCGGCGCTGCTGGCGCAGCTCGGCAAGCCGCTCGACGGCGTTATTCTGATGCAGGTCGACTCGGCAGCGCTTTTCAACCGCCTGACCGGCCGGCGAACCTGCTGCACCTGCGGCCTCGTGTTCAACGTGCACACCGCGCCGCCGCCGTCGCCGCCGCCGTGCGCCGGTCGCTGCACGACCCCCGATCTATTCCAGCGCCCGGACGACAGCGAAGCGACCATCGGCAAGCGGCTCGAGGTGTACGAGGCGCAGACCCGCCCGCTCGTGGACTACTACCGCGCCACGGGACTGCTGCGCACGGTCGACGCGGAAGGTGACATCGATGCCGTTACCGACCGGCTTAACCGTGCCATTGCCGGCACTGCCTGACACCAAAGCTGAGCCCCCCGCCATGAATGCCTCACGAATCGATGCCGAGCTCAAGGTGCTGCTCGACGCGCTGTCGGTCGCCCAGGAGCGCGGCCAGGCCGGCGAGGCGAACCGCCTGCTGGCAAAAGCCCGCGCGCTCGCGCCGAACCACGAGGCGGTCATGAATGCCATGGCGATCGCGGCGCTGCGGGCCGGGAACCCGGTCGCGGCGCGCGAGCTCCTCGAGAAAGCCGTCGCCAAGCGACCCCACCTGCAGCCGCTCTGGATGAATCTCGCGGCCGCCACCCGCCTGCTCGGTGACCTCTCGGCCGAGGCGGCCGCGCTCGAACGTGCCATCGCGCTCGAGCCGCGCGACTACATCGCCCGGCTGCAGCAGGGCGAGCTGATGCTCAAGGTCGGCCGGGAGGCCGAGGCACTCGATGCATTCCAGCAGGCGCTTGGCCTCGCGCCGCCCGCCGGCCAGGTGCCAGCGACGACCGCCGAACGCCTCGATCGCGCCGTGTCGCTGCTGCGGGTACGCGCCGAGCGCATGGCCGGGCACCTCGAGGCGGCGCTCGCGCCCGTTCGGGCAGAGCAGGACGGGCAGGCACTGGCCCGCTTCGATCAGGGCGTCGCGGCGCTCTTGGGTGCCGGCCGGATTTACCCGTCCCAAGCCACCTTTTTTCAGCTGCCCGAACTGCCGGCGGTGCCGTATTTGCCGCGCGACGGTTTTCCGTGGCTGGCGGCGCTCGAGGCCCAGACGGCCGCCCTGACCGGCGAGGCGCTGGACCTCCTCGCGCACCACGGCGAGGCCTTCGTGCCCTACGTGAACCTGGGTTCGCGGCCGATGAACGAGGCGTGGGCGGCACTCAACGGCTCGGCCTCCTGGAGCTACTTTCCGCTGATCTGGCACGGCCGTCCGGTGGCGGGGAATCTCGAGCGGGCGCCGGTCGTGCGGGAGATTCTCGCGTCGCTGCCGCTCTTTGACGTGGCGGGCAATGCGCCGAACGTCTGCTACACCGTGATCCGGCCACGCACCGCGATCCCGCCGCATTTCGGCGCCACGAACGCCCGGGTTCGGCTTGATCTGCCGCTCGCCGCCGGCGAGGGGGCCCGCGCGCGGGTCGGCGCGCGGATTCGGCCGCTGGTCCGCGGCGAGGCGCTCGTCTTCGACGACACGATCGAGCACGAACTCGTCAACGACAGCACGGACGCATTGGTGCTGTTCAGCGCCGACGTCTGGAACCCGCACCTGTCGGAACTCGAGCGACGTCTGACCGGCGAGCTCTTCACCGCGAGCGCCGCCTTCATGGGTGTCGGTTCGGTTTTCGAGGGGCGCCTTTAGCGCGCCGTGAGCGGCCCGGCGTCTGCGCCGGGTCGACGCCGGCCCGTTGATTTTTTGCGACAGTGGGCATCGGGGTCGTCTTGGCCTGGACACGTCGAGCGTGTCGCATATTCACAACAGAGCGGCTGCCAGAACTGCGCTTTTCGGCATTTTGTTGTGATTTAAATGGCACTTCCATTAAGCTAACGACCTTAGAACTTCCCCGTGAAGTAATTTCTTCGTAACAACAACCGTGTCCGGCAGCCGTTCGGCGCAGGGCACGACAAATCCGAATCCCGGAGACCACAATGATTACGACTCGCTCTGACCTTATCCGCCGCGCGGTTGCGCTGGCGCTGGTGGGCGCCACGTCCACCGCCGTGGCGCAGAACGCCGCCAACACCGCAGCGAACGACCTTCAGGAAGTCGTCGTGACCGGTTCGATGATCAAGCGCACCAACGCCGAGACCGCCGAGGCCATCACCATCCTCAAGGCGGACGACCTGAAGAACATGGGTGTCCAGACCATCGAGCAGGCGCTCGGCATGCTGGTGGCGAACTCGCCGTCGGTCAACGTTTCCTCGGCCGTGGGCTCGTTCTCCGGCGGCGGCACCTATGCCAACCTGCGTAACCTTGGCAACGGCCGCACGCTTGTGCTCCTCGACGGCCAGCGTCTGGCGAGCAATGCCAACGACGGCAGCGCCGTCGACCTCGCCGGTATTCCGTTCTCGGCGATCGAGAGTGTCGAAGTCCTCCGTGAAGGCGCCTCGGCGCTGTACGGCGCCGATGCGATCTCGGGCGTTATCAACTTCAAGACCAAGCAGAGCTACCAGGGTGCCGAAGCGTCGATCAATTACGACCGCACCCAGCACGGCCACGGCAACTCGGGTCAGGTGGAATTGACCTTCGGTCACGGTGACGTGAAGACCGACGGTTACAATTTCATCGTTACCGCCAGCTACAGCCGGCAGAACGAGCTGCAGGCGCCGAATCGCGGGTTCTCGCAGGCGGGTTACAATCCGGCCGGGGGCTACACCAGCACGAACAACCCGGGCTCGTGGCCCGGCACGTTCGCGGATAGCAACAACAACTATTACCAGGCCGGCTACCCGGCCTGTGCGGGCAACCCGTACCTGACGACGGATTTCGGCAACTGCGCCTACCGCTACTCGGTGGCGACGGACCTCCTGCCGCAGACCAGCAATACGTCGGCCCTGGTGGGTTTCACCAAGGCGCTGCCGGCCAACAACAAGATCGAGGCGCAGTACTTCTACACGCGATCGGAGCTGACCGGCTGGTCGGGTCCGATGTTCTATTACTTCCAGATGGACCCGAAGAGCCCGTACTACCCGACGGCCTCGACGCCGCTGACCTGCATTGCGAGCGAGTCGGCGGATTGCACGCAGAAGCCCAATCTTGCCGGTGGTGGTGCCGCGATCTGGACCGATCCCAACAACAACCGCTACGGCGGCAACATCAATGAAGAGCAGCGCCTGCTGCTGTCCTTCACCGGCACCAATGCCGGGTGGGACTACGCGGCCTACGCCAACTACAGCCAGAACAAGAACGACAACCGCAACGTGTCGGGTTACCCGAACGAGGCCGTGCTTGCTCCGGGTGGCGTGCTGAGCGACCTGATCAACCCGTTTGGTGCGCAGAGTGCGGCTGGCCAGGCCCTGATCGACCAGTCGTACATCAATGGCACCTACGCGCTCGGCAAGGACAAGCGCTGGAGCGTGGACGTCAACGGCAGCCACTCGCTGGGTGATGCGTTCAACTCCGGCATTCCGTCGACCGTGGCGCTCGGTGCGTCCATCGCGGGCGAGCGCTTTGAGTACGCCACCACGCCGTACAACAACCTTGTCAGCGCGGCGACCGGGCTTGGGGCGAGCGCCGTGTCCGGCAGCCGTAACTCGCAGGCGGCCTACGCCGAAATCGACCTGCCGGTCAGCAAGGCCCTCGATCTCGACATCTCTTACCGTTACGACCGTTACAGCGACTTCGGCACGACCAACAACCCGAAGATCAAGCTGACCTACAAGGCGGCTGACTTCCTGACCGTGCGCGGGTCCGCGTCGACCGGCTTCCGGGCGCCGACTCTGTACAGCCTGTACTCGCCGCCGTTCATTGCGGCAGCGACCTCCGGCACGATGGGCGCCGGCAATCCTTTCTGCTCACCGGGCAACTACACCACGGTGTGGACGCAGGCGACCTGCAATACGCAGGGTCTGGGCGTCAGTGGCGGCAACCCGAACCTGCAGCCTGAAACGTCCCAGAACTTCAACCTCGGCGTGGTTCTGTCGCCGCTGCGCGACCTCGGGGTCACGATCGACTACTACCGGATCGTCCTCAAGAACACCATTGGTGGCGTGCCCGCCACGGCCATCTACGGCGATCCGACGGCGTTCGCGAGCTACATTGTGACCAACAATGCCGGCACGTTGACCCCGTCGATCCAGAGCGCCACGTCCTGCACGCCGTACACGGCGCCGACCTGCGGTTATATCAAGCTGAACAGCTCGAATACTGGTCACATCTCGACCGACGGTATCGATCTCAGCGTGCAGTACGTTCAGCACTCCTCGATCGGTACGTTCCGGGAGGATCTGGAAGGAACGGCAGTTACGCAGTTCGATACGCAGACCTACACGGGTGGACCGACCCGGAACCTGGTCGGCTGGTATAACCAGAGCCTGCCTGCCTACCGCTGGACGCACAACCTGCGCGTCGACTGGACGAGCCCGGACTCGACGTGGAGCGCGGGCCTGAGCAACCGCCTGTACTCGTCGTACATCGACCAGTTCCCGGACGGCAACGGCAAGCAGCGCATCGTGGGTACCTATACCGTGTTCGACGGTTACGTTGGTGTGAAGCCGATCCCGAAGCTGTCGGTGCTGTTCGGTATCAAGAACCTGCTTGATAAGAGCCCGCCGTATACCAATGCCTACCAGAACAACTTCGCGGCCGGCTACAACGCGCTGATTGCGGATCCGCTGCTGCGGAACTTCTATATCAACCTGCGGTACACGTTCCTCTGAGGTCCGCGTTGATACGCTGAATTGAAGCCCCGCCCCGTGCGGGGCTTTTTTTCGGCCGCGATTTCATGACACCGGGTCGTCTGCGGGCGCCGCCTTGGCCCGTGCTGGCGCGCGTAAGCGGCTGCCGTCGGGCGCCAAGCGTTAGGCGTCAGGCGGTGGTGCGGCTGTCCAGAATCTCGAGCAGCCGGGTACCGACCACGTCGGCGCGCCAGCCGCCGAGCGGCCCCTGAGCCGTGCGGTCGCCACGGGCGAGGCGACGGAGTTCCTTCTGCGTGGCGAGGATCTCGGGTGAGATGTCCAGCTGCTCCGCCACCGTCCGAACGCGCTCGGTCAGCAGCTTGTGCAGCGCCTCTTCCTCGGGCGCCGGCCGGCCCCTGTTCGTCTGCGTAATGCCGTCCGTCGAGGCGGAGGCGACGGTCGAGAAGAGCGCCAGGATCTCCTCGCCCACGCGGTCCGCGGTCTCGTCCCGGAACACCCGGCGTGACTTGAGGACACTGAGCGTCGCCGGCGGCCGGTGCGCGAGTTCCCGCAGGCCGTCGTCGCCCAGCACCCACGAGCGGGGCAGGTTGTACTGGCGTGCCTTGTCCTCGCGCCAGGCCGCGAGGGCACGGATCGCCAGCTGCTCGCGCGCCGGGAGCGAGTCGACGCCCTTCAGCCGCCGCCAGGCATCCGCAGGCTGAACCACGTAAAGCTGCGGGTCGTTCAGTGCCCGGCAGTCCTCGTACCACCACTCGAGGCGGCCAAGACCGGTGAGGCGGTGCTCGAGCGCGGCGGCCAGCGCCAGCAGGTGGCGCACATCATCCGCGGCGTACAGGAGCTGGGCCTCGCTCAGCGGCCGGCGGGTCCAGTCGGTACGCGCCAGGTTGCCGGCCGAGCCGCTCTTGGCGAGCTCAACGTCCAGAACCTGCATCACGAGGTCGGCGTAGCCGATCTGCGGCGCAAGGCCGATGAGACCCGCCGCGATCTGCGTGTCGAGCAGCGGTGCTGCCGGCACGCCGGTCAGCGGCAGCAGCACTTCGACGTCCTGGCGCGCGGCGTGCAGGACCTTGGTGACCGAGGCCGCGGTGAGCAAGGCGGCCAGGGGCGCCGGATCCGCGCCGCACAGCGGGTCGAGCAGCGCGACCTCCGAATCCGTGCCGAGCTGGACCAGCGCGAGTTCGGCGACATAGGTCCGCTCGCGCAGAAACTCGGTGTCGAGTGCCACCCGGGCCTCACGGCCAAAGGCCGCGCAGACCGCGGCTTGTGCAGCGGAATCGGTCAGAAGCGGCGGTGCAGTCAAGAGGGGCCCCGGACGGTCGGTATTGGGTAAGTGCCGTGAAGCGTAACGGGTACAATCATGCCATTGAAAGCTCATCGTCTACGCTTCAGCCGGGGGCTGTCGTGCGCGTCGTCAAAACCCTTGCGGACATTGCCCTGTGGCGGCGAGGCCCGGCGGACCTGCCGGAGTCGGCGTGGCTGCTCGGCGTCGCCATGGCGCTGTATTTCATCCAGAGCTGTGTGCAGAGCCGGCTGATGACGCACGATGACGGCTCGCTCGTGGCCGCCATCGTCGACC
>CAITAM010000387.1 GCA_903890265.1 uncultured Pseudomonadota bacterium
CGAAAGGATCGACCGCGAACGCACTGAGCGCGAGCGGCAGCATGCTCCACTGCGTGAGACCCGACCCGTCGCTGGGCTCGCGGTCCACGTCCTAGATCCCGGCCAGCGCCCGCTCGATCCGCTCGGTGGAGCCGGCATCGTCCAGCGGATCGCGGCGCAGCCGGTGCCTGAGCGCGGGCGCGGCGACCGAGCGCAGGTCCTCGGCCGTGACGGCACGGCGCCCGGCGAGGCTCGCGACCGCGCGGGCGGCGCGCATCAGCGTCAGCTCGCCGCGCAGGCCGTCGGTGCCGAGCGCAAGGCACAGCGTCGTCATCTGCCGCAGTTGGTCGTCGTCAACCCGGACCTCGGGCAGGCGCTCACGCGCGGCAAGGATACGTTTACGGATCGCGAGGTTCTTCTGCCTATACGCCGCGGCAAACGCGGCACTGTCCCGCTCGTAGTCGTCGCGCCGGCGGATGATGTCGAGGCGCAACGCGACATCCGTCGGTGTGCGAACCTCGACCGACAGACCAAACCGGTCAAGGAGCTGCGGCCGAAGCTCGCCCTCTTCCGGATTGCCGCTACCGATCAGCACGAACCGGGCGGGGTGGCGCACCGAGAGGCCGTCGCGCTCGACAACGTTCTCACCGGAAGCCGCGACATCGATTAGCAGATCGACCAGATGATCGTCGAGCAGGTTCACCTCATCGATGTAGAGGTAGCCGCGATTGGCGCGCGCAAGCAGGCCCGGCTCGAAGGCACGGACACCGTCGGCCAGCGCGCGTTCGAGATCGAGCGCACCGACCACGCGGTCCTCGGTGGCACCGAGCGGCAGATCGACCACCGGCACCGGAACTTTGGTCGCCGGCAGTGCGCCTTTGGCTGACCGGGCGCGGCATTCGTCACAGTGGAGCGCCGGCGTTTCCGGATTGCAGCCGTAGCGACACTGCTTCACGACGCTCATCGTCGGCAGCAGCGCCGCGAGCGACCGCACCGCGGTGGACTTGCCGGTGCCGCGGTCACCAAAGACCAGGACGCCGCCGATCGACGGGTCCACCGCCGTAGCGAGCAGCGCGAGCTTCATCTCCTCCTGACCGACGATTGCCGCAAACGGAAAAGCTTCACGCATCAACGTCACCTTCGCAGTCTCGGGCAGGCAGCAAGCCTGCGGCAGCCCGGGCAAGCGAGGCAAGTCGCCGGCCCTGCGCGGCCGCAGGTGTGAGGCAGGTCAGTCACGGATTACAGTCCGGACCGACCCGACTGTCCAGTGCGCCGCCACGGGACGCAGGGGAACGGAGCCGTGTCAGGGCGCCGTCTCATCGTCCGACGGCACGAGCCCGTAAGCGCCGACCAGTGCCCAGACGTGTTTTGGCACCATCGATTTCAGCCGGCGGGGCGCCGCGTGCCGCAGGTGCAGGACGGTTTCGATCGCCTTCATCTCGACCCGGGCGCGTGCGAACTCAAGGCCGCGCGGACCGATCCTCGGCATCAACCACGCCACCAGTGGTCGCACCCAGGCGGGTATCCTGCGCAGCGGCAACCCACCGGCCGCCAGCGCCACGTTCTTCAAGAACCCGCTGACGTGGGCGCCGCGGCGCCCGCGGCTCGTCAGGGGTGACGTCACGAGCTCCCCGCCCAGGAGGTCGAGCAGCTCCTCGCCCCGCGCGTTGCGTGCCAGCAGCCACTGCTCGCCGTCGCCGCCCATGTAGCCCACCGTCAGGTCGGCGAGGGTATTGGTGTAGTCGACGCACGTCTTGCAGGTCAGCGGGAAGAAATCCGCGGGCAACTGCGACAGAGGCAGCATGAGGAAGGGTACGCGCCGCACCCGCCCGTCGGCGAAGCGCATCTCCACGTGGTAGTCCGGGCAGAACTCGAGGTAGGTGACCGTGTCGGGTTCTGCCGCGAGCAGGGCGAGGAAGCGGTGGAAGTTCTCGGTGCTGGTGTTGTCCGAGCACGGTGTGCCGATGACGTACAGTCGATCGAGCCCGAGCTTCGCCTCGATTTCGCGCAGCGCGTATACCTGGCAGGGGATGCCGATCACGGCGAGGCGACGGTAGCCGCGGGCGCGCGCAGGTTCGAGAAGCGCGAGGAGCGGCGCATAGCCCATGCGCATGCCACGGGCGAAGACCATGGCCGATGCGTCCGTGACGAGTGCCGGCACCGGACGCCAGCGGTCGTTCGGGTCCGGCACGACGGTCAGCACCGCATCAACCGCCCCCGACTCGAGCAGCCGGGCGCCGATCCGCGAAGTGATACCCGACCATTGCGCGCCCGCGAGCGCGGGTAGCAGCGAGCCGCGGAGCATGCGGCGATAGACGCCGAAGAAGCGCTCGTCATCGCGCTGCGGGTCGCGGGTGCGACCGTGCACCGTGGCCTCGAGCTCCGGATAACGGGGCTTGATGAACTGGCAGGACTGGCCACAGCTGCGGGCCAGCGCGGTCCGCGACAGACCGCAATCGGTACACATCGCCCGCGGCGCGGGCGTCTGGAGTGGCGGCGTGTCGATGCCGGGGGTCATGGCCTCGCTCCGTTCCTTCAGCCTGCCGCCTCGCCCGTCGCGTGCGGCACCAGTTCGCAGCATTCTAGACCGGAGGCACCATCATGCCCCGGGGGCCGCCGGCTAGCCACTGCTCGCGATGGTCTCCCGCGTCTCGGTAAAGACGACGTCGGGCCAGCGCTCGCAGGTCAGCTCGAGGTTGACCCGGGATGGCGCAAGATAGACCAGCTCGCCGGAATGATCGATAGCGAGATTCTCGTAGGCCCGGCCGCGGAACTCCTCGAGCTTTTTCGCATCGGCAATCCTGACCCAGCGTGCCGTGGCCACGCTGATCGGCTCGAACACGCACTGGACGCCATACTCGTCCTGCAAGCGGAACGCGACGACCTCGAACTGAAGCTGGCCGACGGCACCAAGAATCAGGTCGTTGTTCTTCAGCGGCTTGAAAAGCTGGGTCGCGCCCTCTTCGCAAAGCTGCGCCAGCCCTTTCTGCAACGCCTTCGCCCGCAGCGGATCCTTCAGGACGGCACGGCGGAACAGCTCCGGCGCGAAGTTCGGAATACCCGTGAAACTGAGTTCCTCACCCTCGGTAAACGTATCACCGATGTTGATGGTGCCGTGATTATGCAGGCCGAGGATATCGCCTGCGTAGGCAAGCTCCGCAGCGGCACGATCGGCGGCCATGAAGGTGAGCGCGTCAGCGATACGCACGTCCTTGTCGAGACGCACATGGTGCAGCTTCATGCCGCGCTCGTAGCGGCCTGAGCAGATGCGGACGAACGCGATTCGATCACGGTGCGAGGGATCCATGTTGGCCTGGATCTTGAAACAGAAGCCCGAGAACTTGGGTTCCAGCGCCTCCACCTGACGCGCCGTGGTGGCACGCGGCCGCGGTCCGGGCGCGTGCGCCACGAACGCGGCCAGGAGCTCCTCGACGCCGAAATTATTGATCGCCGAGCCGAAAAATACCGGCGTCTGGCGGGCGGCGAGGTACGCCTCCACATTGAGCGGCTCCGTGGCGCCGCGGACGAGATCCACTTCCTCTCGAAACGCGCTGGCCATATCGCCAAGGAACTCATCCGCCTGCGGCGAGTGCAGCCCGTCGATCGTCAGGTTGATCCCGGCACGACCCTTCTCACCGGCCTCGTAGGCGTAGATGCGATCCTCGATCAGGTGATAGATGCCACGCAGCGCCCGACCCATGCCGATCGGCCAGGTCACGGGCGTGCACCGCAGACCAAGTACCCGCTCGATCTCGTCAAACAGCTCAATCGGATCACGACCTTCCCGGTCGAGCTTGTTGATGAACGTCATGATGGGTGTATCGCGCAGCCGGCACACCTCCATCAGCTTGATCGTCCGTTCCTCGACACCCTTCGCGCAGTCAATGACCATCAAGGCAGAGTCCACTGCCGTTAGGGTCCGGTAGGTGTCCTCCGAGAAGTCCTCGTGACCCGGCGTGTCCAGCAGGTTGACGATCCGGTCGCGGTACGGGAACTGCATGACCGAGGAGGTGACCGAGATCCCGCGCTGCTGCTCCAGACGCATCCAGTCGGAAGTCGCGTGGCGCGCGGCCTTGCGACCTTTGACGGTGCCGGCCATCTGGATGGCGCCGCCGAACAGCAGCAGCTTTTCGGTCAGCGTCGTCTTGCCGGCGTCAGGGTGCGAGATAATCGCAAAGGTGCGCCGGCGCGCGATCTCACCGGCCGTCATCGGGTCGCTCATACGGGTAATGTCGGAACTGCAGGAGGCGCGATGTTACCGAATCGCCGGCCGGGCCGCCGGGCGGCGGCGAAAATGGCGCCCTGAACGCCCCACGGCCGGCCTAGCGCACGGCACCCGACGGGTTGAGGTCCTTCAGCGCGAGCCGGCAGACGATCGCGTCCTCCCGGCCGTCGACGGCCTGGTAGTAGCCGCGCCGGATCCCGACCTCGACGAAGCCGAGCGACCGGTACAGCCCGAGCGCCCGCACGTTGGAGGGCCGCACCTCGAGAAACGCCCATTGCTGACCGGCAAGCTCCGCACGCTTCAGGAGCGACAGCAGCAGCCGCCGGGCAACGCCGCGCCCCCGCAGCGACTCGGCCACGCAGAGATTGAGGATATGGGCCTCGCCGGCACCCATGGAGGCGATTCCGTAGCCCACGATGGCATCGCCGGTCTCGAGCACCCGGCACAGGTAACCCACGCGGATGCAGTCATGGAATATCGGCTCGCTCCACGGGAATTGATAGGACGCCCGCTCCACGGCGCCGACGCCGGCGACGTCGTCGGCATGCATGGGCCGCTCGATCAGCGGTGCCGGCAGGGCCATCTCATGCGACAGTGCCAGAAGCCACCTCACGGGCAAATTTAAGGTCGGCCCAGGCTTTGCGCTTGTCGGCCGGCGTACGCAGCAGATAGGCCGGATGGTAGGTCACCACCACCGGCGCGGGCACTCCGTCCAGCCGGTGCACCTGCCCGCGCAGTTTCGCCAGTGCGGCATCGGTGCCAAGCAGGTTCTGCGCGGCGATGCGCCCGACGCAGAGCACGAGATCCGGCCGGACGAGCTCGATCTGGCGCCGCAGGTAACCGATGCAGGATTCGACTTCGATCGCTTGCGGATCGCGGTTGCCGGGCGGGCGGCATTTCAGAACGTTGGCAATGTACACCGACTCGCGAGGCAGGCCGACCGCCGCCAGCATCGCGTTCAGCAACTGCCCGGCGCGCCCGACGAACGGCTCGCCGAGACGGTCCTCGTCGGCACCGGGCGCCTCGCCAACCACGAACCAGCGAGCGGCGGGGTGGCCGACGCCAAACACCGTCTGCGTGCGACCCTCGCACAGCCCGCAGCGCGTGCAGGCCGCAACCACGTCACGCAGCGCGTCGAGGTCGAGTGCATCCAGCGTGGCAACCGGCACGCCGCCGCCGGCGGTCGAGCGGGTCACGTAGCGCTCGATGCCGAGCGCGTGCAGCACGGCTACCTGACGCGCATCCACCGGTTAGACCCCGTGCTCGGGCGCGGTGGGAATCGGCCGGCCGCGCAGACGCCGGCCAATCGCCGCGATCGGACCGGACAGGGCAAACCCGCCGAACAGGACGAGGAGCACGATCGGCGGGTGGAGTGCAATCAGCGCGATCGTGAGCGGCACCAGCGGCACGTAGCTGTAGCGCACCCGCCCCGTCAGGCTGACACCCTTGAAGCTCGAATAATAGAACTGGCTGACCATGAGCATCGCAGCGGCAGCCGTCACCGGCAGCGCCACCATGAGCGCCGCGAGTCCCGAGAGCCCGAAGCTGGCTGCGCACCAGATGAAGCCGGCGACCACGGCCGCGGCGGCCGGCGACGGCAGGCCCTCAAAGTAGCGTTTATCGACCACGGTCGTGCGCGTGTTGAAGCGGGCGAGCCGCAGTGCCGCGGCTACCGCGTAGAGGAAAGTCACCACCCAGCCGACCCGGCCCCACACCAGGCTGTACTCGGCGATGCGCGTAACCCCCCACTGGTAGACCACGATGGCCGGCGCGACCCCGAAGGCCACCATGTCCGACAGGCTGTCGTACTCCTTGCCGAATCCGGAGGTGGTCCGGGTCCAGCGGGCGACCCGCCCGTCCAGCCCGTCAAACAGCATCGCGACAAAGACCGCCTGCGCCGCCGACTCGTAGTGCCCGTCGATCGCGCCGATGATGGCGTAAAACCCTGAAAACAGGGTCCCCGTGGTCAGCAGGTTCGGCAGCAGGTAAATGCCGCGGCGGCGGCGGCGGACCGGACCGTCGGAACCCGCGGCGCCGGCGGCGGAGGCGTCGTGGTCAGTCATCGGTGGGAGATCCTGGCATGGAGACCGCGATGATAGGACGAGCGCGCCTGCCCAACAACCGCGCAGGGAGCCGCGGATCGGGCCTGCTAAGATGCAAGGATTATCCCGTCCAGAGTGCCGTCCATGCGCCTGTCCGCTTACCCGATTGTCAATCTGAAGGAAGTTCCGGCCGATGCCGAGGTCGTGAGCCACAAGCTCATGCTGCGCGCGGGCCTGATCCGCCGCCTGTCCGCCGGCTTGTACAGCTGGATGCCGATCGGCCTTCGTGTCCTGCGCAAAGTGGAAGCCATCGTCCGCGAGGAGATGAACCGCGCCGGCGCGCTTGAGATCCTGATGCCGACCATTCAGCCGGCGGAGCTGTGGCAGGAGTCCGGTCGCTGGGAAGAGTACGGCCCGGAGCTCCTGCGGATCACCGACCGGCACGAGCGCGCCTACGTTTACGGACCGACGCACGAGGAGGTCGTGACCGACATTGCCCGGCGTGAACTGCGCAGTTACCGCCAGCTGCCGGTCAATTTCTACCAGATCCAGCTCAAGTTCCGTGACGAGATCCGGCCGCGCTTTGGCGTCATGCGCTCGCGCGAGTTCATCATGAAGGACGCGTACAGCTTTCATGCCGACGAAGCCTCGCTCGACGAGGGCTACCGCCGCATGCACGACGCCTACCAGAGGATATTCACGCGCTGCGGGCTGTCGTTTCGCGCGGTCCATGCCGACAGCGGCTCGATCGGCGGCACGGGCTCCCAGGAGTTCCATGTCCTCGCCGCCAGCGGTGAGGACGCCATCGTCTTCTCTGACGGCGACGACTACGCCGCCAACCTGGAACTCGCCCCCGCGCTGCCACCGCCGGGTGGCCGGCCGGCCGCGAGTGCGCCGCTCACTGAAGTGGCGACACCCAAAGCGCACACGATCGCGGACCTGGTGACGCAGCTCGGGGTTCCGGCCTCGCAATGCGTGAAGACCCTGATCGTCGATGGCGCGGCCGGCGACCTGGTGGCACTCGTCATCCGTGGCGATCACGAGCTGAACGCGATCAAGGCGCAGAAACTGCCGGGCGTTGCGAATCCGCTCAAGATGGCTTCGCCCGACCGGATCCGCACTGAACTCGGCGCCGAGGTAGGCTCGATCGGACCGGTGGGCCTTGCGTGCCGACTCGTCGTCGATCACGCCGCCGCGGCGCTCGCGGATTTCGTCAGTGGCGCCAACAAGCCTGGCTTTCACGTCACCGGCTGCAACTGGGGCCGTGACCTGCCGGAGCCCGTGACGGCAGACCTGCGTAACGTCGTCGAGGGCGACCCTAGCCCGACTGGTAACGGCGTGCTCGGCATCGCGCGTGGCATTGAAGTCGGCCACATCTTCAAGCTCGGCCGCAAATATTCCGCGGCGATGAAGGCGGAAGTGGCCGACGAAAACAGCCAGCCCCTGACGGTGTACATGGGTTGCTACGGTATCGGCATCACCCGGGTGGTCGCTGCCGCCATCGAGCAGAACCACGACGAGGCTGGGATTATCTGGCCGGACCCCATCGCCCCGTTCAAGGTGCTCCTCGTACCGATGAACTGGCTGAAGTCGGAGCGCGTGCGGGAGGTGGCCGAGCGCCTCTACCGCGAACTCGATGCGGCGGGACTCGAGCCGCTGCTCGATGACCGGGACGCACGGCCCGGCGTGAAGTTCGCCGACGGCGAGCTGTACGGAATTCCGCACCGTATCGTGATCGGCGAACGCGGGCTCGATGCCGGCGTGCTCGAATACCGCCATCGCCGGGCAACGGACAACGAAGAGGCGCCGCTCGAGGGCCTGACGGAGTTCCTGCGCGAGCGCATCCGGCAGAGCAGCACGGGGCCGGCGTGACCCCACGCCGGCGGCATCACGCGCGTCTCGCGGTGCTGCTGGTGCCTGCGCTTGCCGCGCTGCCGGCCACCGCGCGCGCGGACCGGCAGATGGACCCGGGGCTTGGCCGGGTCCTCGAGTCCGCCATCCCGAGCATGGATTGCGCGGCGGGCGTCAATCGCTTCGACACCGAGGTCTACTTCAAGCTTCAGGAGCCGCGGCTGCGCAGTTATGTCAAGAACCCTGACGAGCGAATCGAGATCCTGAAGCAGGTCTGGTGCGAGACGCAGCGCGTGGTGGCGCGGTACCGCGCCACGGACCGGATCGAGCTCAAGCTCACCCCGGAACTCGTCCTCGCGGTCATCGACGTCGAGAGTCGCTTCGACCGCTACGCGGTGTCACCGGCCGGGGCCGTCGGCCTGATGCAGGTGATGCCGTTCTGGCCGACGCGCCTTGGGGTCGAAAACCGGCTGTTCGGCAGCGTCGGCTTCAACGTGCGGCTCGGCTGCGAGATCCTGGCGTACTACCTGCGTCTTGAGCACAACGACTACCGGCGGGCGCTCGCCCGCTACAACGGCAGCCTCGGACGCAACGATTACCCGGACCTTGTGCTCGGTCGGCTGTGGAACCGCTGGCGCGCCTGATCAGCGGTCCGACCACGGCGTGTGCGTAACGGCGAGCGCCCCGCGAGGGCCTCAGCAGCGGGCGAAGTCCCGGTAGCCGGCCACCGCCTCAACCGCTTCCTCCTGCACCGTCACGTCCGTGACCACGGCCTGTGGCGGCCCGCGTCGCACCCAGGGCAGAAACGCGTCAATGGCCGCGGGGCTGCCGCCGGCGAGCACCTCGACACGCCCGTCCGGCAGGTTGCGCGCATAACCGACGATGCCAAGTTCCGCCGCGCGGCTCGCCGTGTGCGCCCGGAAATACACGCCCTGCACGCGGCCGCTGACCCACAGGCGGCAGGCGCGAAGCGTCACCGGGCGATCCCGTTCGCTCATCAGGGTCGAGTGCCTATTTGAAGGAGAGCGAGCCGTCAGGCTGCGAGTCGTGCAGCGCCTGCAGCGCATCGCGGTGCGCGATCTCCGCCCGGCGGCCCGCCTCGCGGTAATCGTGACGCTTGAGCTCGTCTTCCGCCTGGCGCAGTTCCTCAACCGCCTGCGAGTACGGCGCCGGCGCCTTGGCCGGCGCACCGGCGGCCTCCGCCGCACTCAATGTCTGGCGGGTATCGGACAGCGTCTGCACCGGCGCGCCGGCACAGGCCGCCAGACCGAGCGACAGGCCCGCGGCGGAGAGGGACAGGAGTCTCAACGCGCCAAACATGCCATCATGGTACTGCGACGCCGCGCGCCTCGCCACCCACCAACCCGCCGATGCCAAAGGGCCCGTTGCCATGCGAGACATCCTCGTCCTCTACTATTCCCGGCACGGTGCCACCGCGGCGCTGGCCAGCGAAGTCTGTCGCGGCATCGATGGCGTCGAGGGATGCAGCTCGCGCCTGCGCACCGTTCCGCCTGTGGCGCCGACGACGCAGGTGGCCGAACCGCCGGTGCCCGGCGACGGTCCGCCCTACGCCACGCATGCCGACCTTCGCGAGTGCGCGGGACTCGTGCTCGGCAGCCCTACGCGTTTCGGTAACATGGCGGCGCCGCTGAAGTATTTTCTCGACGGTACGAGCGAACTCTGGCTCGCCGGGGCGCTGGTCGGCAAACCCGCGGGCGTGTTCACCTCGACGCAGACGAGCCACGGTGGTCAGGAAACAACGCTGCTGTCGATGATGCTGCCGCTGCTGCACCACGGCATGCTGATTGCCGGCCTGCCCTATACCGAGGCTGCACTGAGCAGCACGACCGGCGGCGGCGCGCCCTACGGCGCGGGCCACGTCGCGCTCGGCGGCCGTCCGGGCCTGTTGCGCGACGACGAGGTCGCGCTCGCACGCGCGCTGGGGCGGCGCGTAGCGACGATCGCGCGCAAGCTCGAGGCACCCTGATGCCACCCGCAACCTCGCCGCGCGGCATCGCGGCCGTGCTCGTCCTCGTGCTCATCGGCTGGCTCACGGCATGGCACGCCACGCGCCTGTCGAACGGCGCCGCGGCGGTGGCGCTGATCGTGCTCCTGCCACCCTGGTTCGCCGCCCTGCCCGGCATCGCCCGCGGCAATCGACGCACCCAGCAGCTCGGGGCCTTCCTGACCGCGCCCTACCTCGCCTACGGCCTGACCGACGTCCTCGCCAATCCGGGCGCTCGCTTCTACGCCGGCGGCACGGTGCTGATCGGCTTCGCGGTGTTCGTTGCCATCGTGCACAGCCTGCGCACGGACGCGGCGCCGCACGCCACTCGCTAGCCGTCTACCGCTGTTCGCCGTCAAGCACCGCGCGGACGAACGGCACCGTCAACGGCCGCTGGGCGGCGAGGGCCGCGTCATCGAGCCGGTCGAGCACGTCACACAGCGAGGCAAAATCGCGCGGCAGGCGCCGCTGCAGGTAGGTCAGGGTCTCGGGTGGGAGATCAAGCCCGAGCACCGCCGCGCGATGCACCAGGGCCGGACCCTGATCGGCTTCCGGCAACGGCCTGAGCTGAAAGACCTCGGCAGCGCGCAGGCGCGACGCGAGATCCGGCAGCGGAAAGCTCACCGCCAGCGGCGAGCACGCCGCCGCCATGACCAGTACCGAATCCCGCTCGCGCAGGCTCTGGTAGAGCCCGAAGAGCGCCGCCTGCCACTCCGGGCGGCCGCCAACGATGCCCAGGTCGTCGAGACAAAGGACATCCAGCTCGCCGAGACCCGCGAGATGCCCCGGATGCAGCGCGGCATCGCCGAGGGGCAGGTAGGCGGCGCGCCGGCCGGCATGCCCGGCAGCCGCGCAGGTCGCCTGCAGGAGGTGCGTCCGTCCGGATCCGGCACCGCCCCACAGCCACAGCGGCTGATGTCCTGGCATCCGCGCGCGCGCCTTGAGGGCGGCGACGAGAGCCGCGTTTTCGCCCACGCTGAAGGTGGCAAAGGTTGACGCCGGCCGCAGCCGCACGCTCAGTGGCAGCTGCTCCATCAGGCTTTCCGCTCGCCAGCCTGCGCCGCGAGCAGGGCGTAGGTGCGTACGTAGTCGATGCCGCTCACGACGGTGGTGAGAAAGACCGCCGCGCCGAGCACGAGGACGAGCGGCGCCGGGACGCGCTCCGGTGCGTAGGCGGAGAGCAGCACGACCGCGAGAAAGCCAAGCTGCAGCGCGGTATTGAGCTTCGACACGCCGGTCGCGCCATCACCCCAGCTGGCATGGCGGCGGCGGTAGAGAATCGCGCCCGTCGCGATGACGATGTCGCGCAGGACCGCCGTCACGCACAGCCACACCGGCACCCTGCCCTGCGCGGTCAGCGCGACAAAGACGGTAACCAGCAGCAGTTTATCGGCCGTCGGATCGAGCACCTGGCCAAGCTTGGTGACCCAGCCAAAGCGCCGCGCGAGGTAACCGTCAAGTGCATCGGAGATGGCGGCGAGCAGCAGCAGTACCAGCGCGAGCGGGTAGCGCCCGTTGAGGATGGAGACCGCTACCGGTGGCACGAGTGCAAGTCGCAGCACGCAGATCAGGTTCGGCAGACGCGACAGGTTCATGGTGTGAGCTTGAGCGCGAGGCCCTCGTCACCGCCAGCCTCGACGCTGAGGTGCTCAGCGCCGCTGAGCGCCCGCCGCAGCGCCTCCGGCCCGCCACGCAGCGCCACACTGAATCGCACGGCATCCGCCGCCGCGTCCATGAGGGTGACGCTCCGCACCGGCGACAACGCCTCGAGGGTGCGCCTCGCCTGCGCATAGGCGCGCACGTCGCCGATTCCGCGAACCACCACGGTGAGCGTCGACAGGCCCTGGTTGCCGGATTGCGCCGCGTCCGCGGCGAGGCGATCGGCCAGCGTGTTCACGGCCTCCTCCGCGCGCGCACCGGCCTTCGCTACCGCAATCCGGCCGTAGAGCGCATAACTCAGATCCGTGCCCGAGCGGCTCGCGACCAGCACTTCCTCCGCGCCGTAGCGCGCGGCGAGTTCGACCAGCGAGGCAGGATCACCGCGCTTCAGATCCTCAAGCCGCGTCGGCAGGTGCTCGCTTGGCGCCAGCGTTGGCAGCACGAAGGGCACCCCGCGGTACTGCGCCACACGATCGATGTCGCGCCGCTCCTCGGCGAGCCGCGCCGC
>CAITAM010000388.1 GCA_903890265.1 uncultured Pseudomonadota bacterium
GGCTTGGCAGATAAAACGCATTATTTACGGACAACGTCGTGATTTGGTGCGAGTGGTTGTGGGCATAGTTGAACCCAACTACCGTACCATTCAGCGTGTGGGTGAGCGCACTGAGATCATCCCCATCCGTCGCATCAGCGTTCGCACGTGCCGCAGACCGACCGCATGGCCGTCAAACATCAGCTCGCGCCTGAGCTTGCGCGCCCCGTAGAACGGCCACTTCAGGTGCAGCTCGTCCATCCGACGCATCAGCACCAGATCCCGCTCAGACAGCGGCCGCGGCTCGTAGTACACGCTCGAGCGGCTCAGCTCGAGCAGCCGCGCCTGACTCGTCACCGGCAGATCAGAGCCCCGATCAATCATCTTTTGCCGCTCAGGCCGGGGAGCTTCCCGAGCGCGTTCTCTAAAAAATCATTCTCCATCATGAGCTGGCCGATCTTCGCTCGCAGCTCATGGATCTGAGCCTTGCTGTCATCGTCCACCGCCGTCTTGGTGAACGCCCCGGTCATACTCTCCAGCGCCTGCGTCTTCCAGGTCGTGACCTGGTTCGCGTGCACCTCGTGGTGCGCCGCAATCTGAGCTACCGTCTTCTCGCCCCGGATCGCCTCCAGGGCCACCCGCGCCTTGAACGACGCCGAGTGATTACGTCTTGGCTTCCTCATGAGTCTCGTACCTCCGGTTATGTTGCCGGCAAGCCGAAATCCACCTTATACCCGTGTCCGAAATTCCGAAACGAGCTCTGAATTCGTCCGAACGAGGCCGCTTTTTTTGCCTGTGGTCATTGATGTTGGTGCTGATGGCACCGCTAACAGCGCGGGCGGATGAGATCTTCATGTCCGACGGCCGCGGCTGCATGATCTACGATCCGAGTCCGAAGCCCAACGAGACCGTGACCTGGTCCGGCCAATGCGTCGATGGCTACGCCAGCGGCGAGGGGGTGGTGCAGTGGCTGCAGAACGGAGCCCCCGGATCACGCGTCGAGGGCACCTTCGTCAGGGGGAGACTGGAAGGCCACGGGAGGGTCAGTGCGCCCGACGGCTTCCTCCGTTACGAGGGGGATTTTGTTGCTGGCGAGGAATCCGGTTCGGGAACGTTGGCCTGGCGCAATGGTGATCGTTACGCGGGTGACTTTCTACACGGCGATCTCACTGGCAAGGGCGTGCTCACGCGAGCAAATGGCGAGCGCTACGAGGGAGACTTCGTAAAGGGTGCGTGGTGGGGAGTCGGCACGTACACGCATCCGGGGGGCGAGCGGTATTCAGGCGAGTGGGTAAATAATAAGCGGCAAGGACGAGGAGAGATCGTCTGGGGCACCGGCGCCCACTACTCGGGCCTGTTTGTCGACGATAAGCCAAGCGACCCCAGCCTGATCCAGCGGGAAAGCTTCGCCATCACTCGCACCGTAACAGGCTCGGCCATCGCGCAGAGCTCTGTATGGAACATCGAGGTTCCCGTCGACAAAAGCTATGCGGAAATGACCCCGCAGGAAAGACGTCGAATCAAGTCCCACTATGAGTCGATGAGTGAAGATGACGTCCCGCCGTACCCCTTGCACGGTATCCGGCAGATTTATGACGCCGCAGTAAAGGTGCAGACCAGGCTGCGAATGACGGGTCTACTGAGCTTGGCCGTCACGGTGAATCCCAAGGGCGAGCCCGTCAGCGTCGACGTGATCAAATCGCCGGACACGGTAGTGGCCAAAGCCATGGCGCAGGTTCTCATGGTGCAGAAGTACTCGCCGGCGTCCTGTGCCGGTGCCCCCTGCCAAATGCAGTTTCCGTTCCGGATTGATTTCGGCTCCCCCCCGCATACCGCGCCGGTCGTGGATAACGCATTCGCTCACGACGGCACGCCTTTGCATCCTTTTGGCTATGCCACGCCCGAAGGGTTGGCTGCACTCTCGACGTCGTGCCTACCCAGCTACCCGGCGGCGTCACGCCGGCTCGGCGAAGAGGGCGATGTCATTCTTCAAGTGTGGATTGCGGCCGACGGGACCGCCTCGCAGGTCTCGGTTGCCATGGGCAGCGGGTACGAGCGGCTTGATAGTGTGACGGCGCAATGCTTTGAACGCGCCCGCCCGACCTTTGTTCCCTTAATGGTCGACGGCCAGCCCGCCGATGCATGGCAGTTGGTGAGGTACCGATGGCAGCTGAACGCGTACCCCCGATAGGAACCAAATTCCGATTGACTGTCACATCATCGGAATCATTCGGGGCGCCTGAGCGGGACGCAAGTGGCCGCGCGACTCCGCTGGGGTGATGGGGTTGCTGCGGACAGGTGTCTTTGCGGGATCGTTTTTATTGAATTCAGGCGCCAACTGCCGTAAACGTGTGTCCTGCTGTACGTCTACGGGTGTCCTTGATGCGCAACGTATCGAACCTAGTGAGCCTCGGATTGAGCACTTCGCAAGCGGGGCATAATTTGGTCCTCGCAGTGCCTCCCGGCGACCGGCGGGCTCGCCGGGGCCTCCAGTGGCAGAGTCCCCCGGGACTCATCGACGACGTTCCTGCGGTTGGATCGAGTCATGCTTGACGTTGCAGCAGAAACGGCGCGCTACATTGACGGCCTCGGCGCCGACCGGCTTGCCCGGGCCGCCGCGTACACCCATGGTGGTCATTGGCTTCTGCTCTGGGATGCCGTTGTCACCGTGGTGGCCGCGTGGCTCATCGTCCGCAGCCGGGTGCTGCACCGCGTCGCCCGCGTCGTCGGCGTGCAACGCCCCAACCGGATGGCCTTTGCCACGACGGCAACGTTCCTGCTCGCCATCAACGTCCTTACGCTGCCATGGACCGTCTACGGTCAGTGGTGGCGCGAGCGGCTGTACGACCGGACCAGCCAGCCGTTGGCGGACTTTCTCGTCCAGCAGGGCGTCGGGCTGCTGATTACGGTCATCGCGGGCGCGCTGGTGTTGACCGGCGTCTACTGGCTGCTCCGCCGGATGGGGAGGCGCTGGTGGATCGGGTCGACGCTGCTGGTGACCGGCTCGATGGCCTTGTTCGTGTTGATGACCCCGACCGTCATTGAGCCGTTGTTCAACGAGTTCAAGCCGGTTCCTCCCGGACCGGTCCGCGAGGCGCTGGTGGGTATGGCGGCGAAGGCGGGGATTCCCGAAAGCCGGCTCTTCGTCTACGACGGTTCGCGCCAGTCGAACAATTTCACCGCGAACGTCGGCGGCCTGGGGTCCCAGGCGCGCGTCGCGATTTCCGACGTGGCGCTGCGCGGGGCCTCGCTCGACGAGGTCAAAGCCGTGACCGGCCACGAGATCGGCCACTACGTCCTCGGGCATGTCTGGTGGAAGCTGCTGTCGCTCGGCTTCGTGACGCTCTTGACCCTCTACGGCACCGACCGTCTGTACGGGAAGGTGTCTGGATGGCTGGGCGAAGCCGCGTCACTGCAGGACCCGGTGGGTGTTCCCGTGCTGTACGTGCTGGTCACCGTCGTGGCACTCCTTGTGTCGCCGGCGGACCGACTCGTCGGCCGACAGGTCGAGACCGCGGCGGACAACTATTCGCTCCGCACGGTGAACCTGCCCGATGCCATGGCGACGGCGTTGGTGAAGAGCGCCGACTACCGGTATCCCCGGCCGGGACCGGTCGAGGAGGCCCTGTTCTACGACCACCCGTCGGTGGAGCGTCGGGTTCGCAACGTCATGCAGTGGAAGGCCACGCATCCCTGACCCGTGAGTCCTGTTTCGCGGGTGCCCCGAGGATCGCCCGGGCGTGACGCTGCCGGCTCCCGGGGTCCACGCGCTCGGTCCGCCTAAAACGCTGATTTTATTGTGGATAGTGGCCAGGACTCCCGACGGCGCGGCGGTGGAGCGGGCACGGCCCCGTCGCGGTCCGTGCATGGGAGACTGCGGTAGCGCCACGGCGCAATACCGGCGAGATCTGGCGCACAGTGCCCCCCGATCGGGCGGACTACAATAAGGGTTATGGCAACCCTGACACCGCTTTCGATGGACCCGACCCGGGGCTCGGTCGTCCGCCGGGCACTGCTGACGGTGGCCGCCGTCTTGGCACTGCTGCTCGTGGTCCAGAACTTCATTGTCACCTGGAAGATCATTCCGCCGGGGTATACCGGCGTGCGTATCAACCGCCTGCTCGGCCAGGGGATTACGCACGACAACACGGTGACGGGTTTCGTGCTGTACAACCCGATCCAGACGCAGCTGATCGTCTACCCCACGTTCATCCAGCGCGTGGTCTGGACCCACGACCTGCACGAAGGCAACCCGCAGAACGAGGAGCTGACCTTCAATACGAAGGACTCGGTGCCGGTCAATCTCGACGTCGCCGTGAGCTACAGCCTGGATCCCAACCAGGTCCCGGCCTTCTACACGAAGTTCCGGGCGGACCGGCTGGAGACCTTCACGCACGGCTACCTGCGGGACACCGCCCGTAACGTCGTCGTGTCGATCGGCTCCGAGTACAACTTCGACGACATCAACGGCGTCAAGAAAGAGGAGTTCCTCGATCGGATCGCCCGCGAGATGAACACGCGGGTGGCCGCCTTCGGGGTCAGCATCCAGCAGTTCGGCATCATTGGCGCCTTGCGGCCGCCGCAGGCACTGCTCGAGGCCGTGAGTGCGAAGACCCGGGCCATCCAGGATTCGATCCGGACCGAGAACGAGGTCCGCACGGCCCAGGCCGAGGCGAAGAAGCGCGTGGCGATTGCGGAGGGCGAGGCCGCTGCCAACCGCGCGCTGTTGCTCTCCCTCGACCCGAAGCTCGTCGAGTGGGAAAAGCTCAAGCTCGAGCACGAGGCGATCCAGAAGTGGAACGGCGTCCCGCCCACGGTCATGTCGGGCACGTCGGCGGGCATGCTGTTCAACATTCCGGTGCAGCCCCAGCGCCCGGCGCCGTAGCCCGGCGCCCTAGCCCGTCGCCGGGGTCGAGGATCCCGTCACGGGACCGTTCAAATTGATGCACCGCGGTCATGGTGCCCGCGCGTCGTGCGTCCGATCGACGGCAACGCAACGCCGGGGGCGCCGCGCTTGGACTGCGGGGACGTTCCCGCTATCGTTCAGGCATGGCGACGCGACGTTCCATACTGCAGGGGGTAGCGGGCAGTGTTGCCCTCGTAACCAACGGGTTGCTGTCCGGCATCGCGCGCGCGGACCTGCCGGCGGGTGCACTGGAGACCGGCACGCTCGAGCGCCTGCCGGGCAAGCAGCCGCTGCTGAAGCGCTCGTTCAGGCCGCCCAACTACGAGACGCCCGTCGCCTACTTCGATGACGTCATCACGCCCAACGAGCGCTTCTTCGTTCGCTGGCACCTCGCCAACATTCCGGAGATCGACGCCGAGCGCTGGCAGCTCGAGGTCGGCGGCGAC
>CAITAM010000389.1 GCA_903890265.1 uncultured Pseudomonadota bacterium
ATAAAAAAACCGCGGCCTGGACGGCCGGACGTTTCACTCAGCAATTACCCCTAGACACCTTGGCCGGTGCCTTGGGTTGCCCCCGGCGCCAGCGCTTAATTCGATTCGATGCGCGCATTATTCAGCCTGTCTATGACAGGCAGATAACCGTCTCGCTACAAATTCGGCTGCCCCGGGATCCGTCCGGTCGCGGCCGCCGTCCGCAGCGGGTCGCAAGTGTGTCGGCCGGCGGTGTCTTTTTCATGACAGTTCTGTTGCATTCCGGGTCTGCCCCCCCCGCGTGCGGGCCGTGCCGTCCGCCGCGACGGGAGACGTACCCCTTACTCGGCGTCCGGCGCCGGCGGCGGTGCCGCCCGGGGCAACGCGATGCGCGGCTTCGGTGCCGCGGCGACCGTTTCGGCCACGTCCGCGGTGTTGACCGTGACGTTGGTCGTGCCCTCGCCGGTGCGGATCGTCACCACCGCCGAGCTGCCGAGCGTGATCGAGTCGAAGGCCCGCGTCGCCGTCGCGCCGTCGGTGAGCTCGACGCCGTTCACCGCGGTGATCACCGCGTTCGGCGGCAGGTTGGAGAAGACCGGCTTGTTCCGCTCACCGGCAACGCGGTAGCCAAGCACGTGCTTGTCGAAAATCATCGGCGCGAGGTGCAGGGCGCGGCTGACCGGCGTGACCGCGACATTGGCCGGATTCGGCATGCCGGTCGTCCGGCGCAGCACCGGGGCCGACTCGAGCACGGTGTCCCGCGGTCGCGGCGGCGCCGCGCGGGCGACGCGCTGCACAACGAGCGGCGCTTTGGTCTGCGGCAGCCGCAGAACCTGCTTTTCACCGCCGCGATTGAGGATCACGTAGGTCTGGTAGACCGCCTCCAGCAGCGCGCCACCGGCCACGTCGGCGCCGACGTGGTAGGTGTGCTCCGCCCCCTGCGCGGCGCGGATGAGCGCGAGCCCGCCGGCCGGGTCGTCGAGCGCCACGGTGCCGGTCAGGGTCAGCGCGAGCGACGCGTCGGCCTCGACCGGCGAGTCGCTCGCGAGCGGCGCGCCAAAGAGATGGCTGCCGATCAGGAGGGCGGCATCGGGCGCCGACGGCGCCGCGACCGAAGCCGGCGCCGGCGCCACGACCGACCGGGTCCGCAGGCGCAGACCCAGCGACGTGAGCTCGGCCGCGAGGGCGAGGAGCAGTGCCGCCTCGACGAGCCGCCGCCCGAGCCGCGGCACATCGCCGAAGCCCCGCCCGGCCCACGCCGTCATCGCTGCCTGCCACATCATCGCCCCCGCCACCGTCCTCGCTGAGGGCCGCGATGGTCAGGCGATTGCATGACAGGGGCGTGACGCGGGCACACCGGGCACCGGCCATGGCCGCGAAGCGACGCGAAGAGAGCGGCGCAATCCCTTCATTAAAAAAATGTTTTCAGGTTCGGCACCGACCCGATGGGCACCGCAGCGCGGCGGTCAGTCCGCCGTCGGCCGGCGATTCACCGCGAACGAGACCGGCGCGAGGCCGCGCGCCTCGCGCTCGACCATAACCGCGTAGGCGTCTTCAATGTGTCGCGCAAGCAATTGAGTATCAAACAAATCCGCTTCCTTACGCGCTACCTCAAGTCGCTCCCCAAGCGCCGTGAGCTCGGCCCGATCCCGACCGAGTCGCGTCGCGATCGCGACGAAGTCCGCCCGGTCTGTCGCGATGAGTTCGGTTCGGCCGAGCGCCGACAGCAGGCTCCCCGCGACCCGCGACGGAAAGCCCTGCCCGCGGCGGGTTAGCACCGGCAGCCCCATCCACAGCGCGTCGCGCGCGGTCGAGTGCGCCCCGTACGGGTAGGAGTCGAGCCACAGGTCCGCGTGCCGGTGCCGGGCGAGGTGCAGGGCGCGGCTCGCAACCCGGCCGGCAAAGACCAGCCGCCCCGGATCGAGGCCGCGCGCGGCGACGGCCGCGCGCAGGCGGGTCTCGACCTCCGGCCGTTCGGCGGCAAGCCACAGCACCGAGCCCGGCACCGCCTCGAGGACGTCCAGCCAGAGCGAGAAGGCCTCTGGCGTCAGCCGGCCGCGGGCCAGGAAGTTGCAGAACACGGTCGCCTCCGCCGGCAGGCCGTGCGCCGCGCGCGTATCCCGCGTGGGTGGCCGCTCGCCGCTCGTGTCCGACGGGAAGAACGAGCCCGGCAGCCACGCCACCCGCTCGTCGTAGCAGGCCGCCTCGTCCGCCGGGATCACGTATCGGTCCGCCAGCACGTAGTCGAGCCAGGGCGCGCCCATCGTGCCGGGGTAGCCCAGGTAGAGCACCTGGACGCGGGCCGGGTGGCGGGCGAGGTAGAGCGGCCGGCAGCCGCGCGTGTGCCCGGCAAGATCGACCAGCACGTCAAACTCACGGCCGCGCAGCCACGCGTCGGCATCGAGGTACGAGCCGAACTGCAACTCGTGGAATTCATCCACCGCGCGGCGCAGCCGCGCCGTGATCGGCGCCTCGCCCACCCGCCCGAGGCTGAGCGCACTGACGTGGACCCAGCGCCGGTCGTGGCACTCGAGGAGTTCGACGATGGCGTGCGCCACCGGGTGGTCACCGAAGTCCGGTGAGAGGTAGCCGACGCGCAGCGCATGCCCGGCACCGCCGGCCCGCGGGCGGTGCGGCGCGCGCGTCGCCAGTCGCGCGGCATCGCCGATCTGCAGTCGCGAGGCGAGCTGCTGGCGGCGCGCGTTGTCGATCACGCGGGTGACGAAATGCGGCTCGACGCCCGACTGCCCGGCGTCGAGGCGGGCGCGCAGCCACTCGACGTCCTCGGCATGCGTCGACCAGTCGCCGAGCATGAGGCGCATGTCCCAGCGCTTGAAGCGGGCCCAGGCGTGGCCGTCCGGGGCAAACGCCATCGCCGCATCGAACGCCGCCTCGGCCTCCACCAGCCGGTCGAGGCGCTCGAGCACGATGCCGTAGGTCACGCGGGTGTCGTAGTCTGACGGCAGCAGGCCAAGCAGCGTCTCGAGCTCGTTCGCCGCGAGTTCGAGGTTCGCGCGCTGGCCGCGCTCCTCGTGCAGCCGCATCAGCGCCCGGCAGTAATCGAGGCGCAGCCTGGGCGGATGCCCGGGCTCGTCGAGGAGTGCCTCGAAGAGCACGATCGCCCGGTTGAGATCACCGGCGTCGGTCAGCGCGCGGGCAAGCTCCGCCCGGAGCGAGGGCTCACCGGGCGTCGTCAGCAGCGCCCGCTCGAGCAGGGCGACCGCCTCCGCGGCACGGCTCGCGGCGCACAGCCGCTTCGCGAGCCGCTGCGTGGTCGCGACCTCGCCGGGCTCGAGGGCCTGCGCGCGCGACAGCGCCGCGAGCTCGCCCTCGGCGTCGTGCTGGCGGTGGCGCGCCTCGGCGAGCAGGCGCCAGGTCGCCGCGTCCGCCGGCGCGGCGGCGAGCGCCGTCTCGTATTCCGCTGCCGCCGCCGCAGGATCGCCGGCCAGCAGGGCATTGGCG
>CAITAM010000390.1 GCA_903890265.1 uncultured Pseudomonadota bacterium
CTGCCGTGCTGCCCATCGGCATCGCCTTCATCAGGACGGCCCACTGATTCTCAAGCCATCCGAAGATCCATGAGCCCACCGCCTCGTCGACGCCGAGCCCGA
This sequence comes from uncultured Pseudomonadota bacterium, assembly GCA_903890265.1. Taxonomy (GTDB): domain Bacteria; phylum Pseudomonadota; class Gammaproteobacteria; order Steroidobacterales; family Steroidobacteraceae; genus CAIKMS01. Next base: position 103 of record CAITAM010000390.1, read on the forward strand.
ACGCCCGCGCCGCCAGCGCGTACGCGAGCGGGTAGCACAGCTCGCCGCCCTCCGTTGCGGGCCAGTGGATTGCCGCACCCTCGGGGAGCGCGTCCAGGAGCGTGCGCAGGGAGTAGCCCATCTGGCAGGTCTCGCGCCGTTGCTCGGCCGTCTCCCGGCTGGCAAGGAAACGCCGGTTGAGCCGGCCCAGCGCCTGATGATCGGCGGCACGGGCGGCCTCCCACGCCGCGGCGACGAGTGGTGCATCAAACGTCGCGACGGGTCCCTCGAGCAGATCGCCGAGCCAGCGCAGCGCGCTCGCGGCATTGCTGACCAGCCCGGCATCGATCGCACTCTCAAGGCCCTGCGAGTAGCTGTACGCGCCCACGGGAAGCGCCGGACTGGCCAGTCGGAGCAGCTGGAAGAAAGCACCCTCGTGACTCACGGCGAGGGCTCGCCGAACTGGTGAATCCGTGGCGCGTAGTGGAGCGCGGGGTCATCGCCGTGCGAATGATGATGCCCTCCGCCGTAGGCACCGTGCTCGGGCGAGAACGGCGCCGTGACCCGCACCACACCGGCGCCAAGCTGGACCAGCATCGCTTCCAGCACCGGATCGGCGGCAAGCCGCAGCCAGTCCGGCCCTACCTCGACGCGGACGTGCCGGTTGCCGAGGTGATAAGCCGCCCGTGCCAGTCCTTGCGGGGTCGTGACGGTGACGTGCAGCAGCTCCTCGGCCTTCGCCCGCACGCGCACTCGCGTCCCGTCGGCACCGGTCAGCACGTCGCCGTCCGCCAGTGGCGCGCCGCCCCGGGTGAGCATGACGCCCACCTCGACGCCACCCTCGGTGCGCGCGAGCACCCTCGAGCGCACGCGCATGTCGAATGCAAGTAGCAGCTCATCGGCACAGGGCCCATCGTCCCGGATACGTTCGTTCAGAATCTTCATCACGCGCTCAGAACAGGAAATAGCGCTGCGCCAGTGGCAGAACATCGACGGGCTCGCACCAGAGCAGTTCGCCGTCCGCCCGAACCCGGTAATCCTGCGGATCGACCTCGATGACCGGCAGATAGGCGTTGTGGACGAGGTCGGACTTGCCCAGGTGGCGACACCCGCCAACAGCGACGACGCGCTTGCTCAACCCGAGATCATGGGCGAGGCCCGCGTCATAGGCGGTTCGGGACACGAAGGTGACGCTGCCCGTCGCGATGGCGCCGCCGTACGAGCCGAACATCGGGCGGTAATGCACCGGCTGAGGCGTCGGGATACTGGCGTTTGCGTCGCCCATGGCGGCGGCCGCGATGACACCGCCCTTGATGATGAGGCTCGGCTTCACGCCAAAGAACGCCGGCCGCCACAACACGAGGTCGGCCAGCTTGCCGACCTCGATGCTACCCACCTCGTGGGATACGCCGTGCGTGATCGCCGGGTTGATCGTGTACTTGGCGATATAGCGGCGGATCCGGGCGTTATCGTTGCGCGCACCATCACCGGGCAACGCGCCGCGCTGCCGCTTCATCTTGTCCGCCGTCTGCCAGCAGCGGATGATCGTCTCTCCGACACGACCCATCGCCTGGCTGTCGGACGACACCATCGAGAACGCGCCGAGGTCGTGCAGGATGTCCTCGGCGGCGATTGTCTCGCGGCGGATGCGACTCTCCGCAAATGCCACGTCCTCGGCAATACCCGGGTCGAGGTGGTGACACACCATCAGCATGTCCAGGTGCTCGTCGATGGTATTGACCGTGAACGGCCGCGTCGGATTCGTCGAACTCGGCAGCACATTCGCTTCACCGCACGCCCGGATGATATCGGGCGCGTGCCCGCCGCCGGCTCCTTCCGTGTGGTAGGTGTGAATCGTCCGACCGCGGAATGCCGCGAGCGTCGTCTCGACGAAGCCACTCTCGTTGAGCGTGTCGGTGTGTATCGCGACCTGCACGTCCATCTCGTCGGCAACGTTGAGGCAGTTATCAATGGCGGCCGGGGTCGTTCCCCAGTCCTCGTGCAGCTTCAGGCCGATGGCGCCGGCACGAACCTGCTCCCGTAAGGCTTCGGGGAGGCTCGCGTTGCCTTTGCCGGTGAAGCCCAGGTTCATCGGAAACGCATCCGAGGCGCGGAGCATCTGCGCAAGGTGCCAGGGACCCGGCGTGCAGGTGGTTGCATTGGTACCGGTGGCCGGACCGGTCCCACCGCCAATCATCGTCGTGACGCCCGACATCAGCGCCTCCTCGATCTGCTGCGGGCAGATGAAGTGGACGTGGGTATCGACCGCACCCGCGGTCACAATGAGGCCTTCCGCTGCGATGACCTCCGTGGCGGCACCGATCACGATATCGACAGCCGGCTGGATGTCGGGATTTCCGGCTTTTCCGATGGCGGCAATCCGTCCGGACTTGATGCCGATGTCGGCCTTGACGATACCCCAGTGGTCGAGGATAAGCGCATTGGTAAGGACCGTATCGACGACCTCGGCGGCGAGCCGTTGACTCTGGCCCATGCCATCGCGGATGACTTTACCGCCGCCGAACTTCACTTCCTCGCCGTAAACCGTGTGATCCGCCTCCACCTCGGCCCAGAGTTCCGTGTCGGCGAGGCGCACGCGGTCGCCGACCGTCGGCCCGTACATCTCGGCATAGGCCCGCCGCGAGATCCTCACAGCATCCCCATGACAGCGCCTTGGAAGCCGTACACGCACCGGGCCCCGGCGTAAGCCACCAGCGTGACCGTCCGGGTCTGCCCTGGCTCGAACCTCACCGCCGTTCCGGCTGCAATGTCCAGCCTGAACCCGCGCGCTGCGGCACGATCAAAGACCAGCGCCGAGTTCGTCTCCGCGAAGTGGTAGTGGGAGCCCACCTGTATCGGGCGGTCACCCCGGTTGGCGACCGTGAGTGTCAGGCGTTGCCGCCCTTCGTTGAGCTCGATGTCGCCGGGCTGCGAGTCAATTTCACCGGGCGTCATGTGGGATGCTCCTTCAGGCTATCGGTTGGTGCACGGTGACGAGCTTGGTGCCGTCGGGAAACGTGGCCTCCACCTGGATCTCGGTGATGAGCTCGGCAACGCCATCCATGACGTCCGCCCGGGTCAGCAGGGTGGTCCCGTAATGCATGAGGTCGGCGACCCGGCGCCCGTCGCGCGCCCCTTCCATGATCGCCGCACTCAGAAAGGCGACGGCCTCGGGGTAGTTCAGCTTGAGCCCACGCGCACGCCGCCGCTCTGCCAGCAATGCCGCTGTAAAAATGAGCAGCTTGTCCTTCTCCCTCGGCGTCAGCTCCATCGTCGGTCTCCAGGATCAGGTGGACCAGATCCGCGGCTCGTAGACCGCCCGGCCGTGGCTGTGCGGATGCACGGCGGCGCGCACTTCCCGCACCCAGCGTTGGGCGTCCTCGGTCGACTCACCCAGGTAGCGTGCGACCCAGACATCGGGAAGCTGCGTTGCCGAGGCGTACCCTCGTACCCTAAGGCCGCGTACCGACGCATGCAACGCCTCGGGCAACGGCGGACCCGCGTAGACCACGGTGCCGACGACCGGATGACCGGCGAGCCCGGCCGGTGAGGAGGCCATAATCGAGCGCGCCTCGAAATGAACCTGCTCGAGCCAGATCAGTCGCCCGTCCCGCTCCATTTCGGTGCACTGGCGCCAGCAACCGTCGTCGAACTGCTCGCCACACGCGGGGCGCCCGAGACAGACGACGTCGGCATAAAAGAGCGTGGCGTCCTCGGCAAGCCGAAAGCGCGTACTGATGACGGGGCGGGCGCCGGCATAGAGGATGTTCTCGAGCGGCAGCCATGCCAGACGGGCGCCGGCCTCCACCGTCGCGTCGAGCGTCTGGTAGGCCGTCCGAACGCCTGCGCGATACCATTTGGTGGCCCCGACGCTTGTCACGAGCACGTCACTGCGAGCGCCAAGGTTCAGCGCGTACTCGAGCCGGTCGCCACCGGCAATACCGCCCGGCGGATGAACGAGGACCTCCTCCAGGAGTCCCGCGCCGTCCACCCGGTACCGCAAGACGCGCAACGGACCCTGGTGCCGGCGCAGCACCGGCACCGTTCGCGCCCCGATTCGCTGGTAGCCGAGTTCAAGCCGTGCCGACCACTGCGCCGGCCACGGATCAGTCGTCGACTCGTGGGCGCGTACGTTCCGATTCACGGGACGCGACGCACCGACGACCTGACGATCGACTGCACTCCTCCCATGGGCGTGGCCTCCGCTGGACCGGGTTAGTGAGGCGCTCGGGCAGCGAATGGTTGCCCGCCAGACGCCCCTAGCGTCAGCACCGGTCGTCGCTTACGAGTATAGCCCGCCGTCATCGGTTACCTCCCACGAGGCAGCGGCCCCGCGCGACCGACGTGTTCGCACTCGATTGGCGCACACCGTCGGTGGGCGCACCGTTTTGACGCATCGACAGCGAGAGTGGTTTCCCAACGCGTACCTGCACCCGCCCGGATTTATGCTCCCGGTCATTTCGTGTTACTAACGACAGTAGGCGGCGAATGACCGGCGTCATGCCTGCACCGGGGGGACATGCTGAAGGCTCTACCTGCGCTGAAATGCGGACAGTTGCGGCGGGCGGGCAGCGCCGGGGATGGCGGTGGCGCACTGCCACGCGGTGAGGGTCTTGATGACGGGGCTCGCTAAACGGCGAACGAGGCGGCATTGGAAAAGAAACCCTACAACGAGATGGTCACGCTGACCGGCGAACGGCGGCCGCACTACCACCGGTACGCCGACTGGCTCGGCCATCAGCATCCGGTCCAGATCGCCCGCAAGCGCGCGGAGGCCGACGCCCTCTTCCACCGGGTGGGCATCACCTTTGCGGTCTACGGCCAGGACGAGGGCACCGAGCGGCTCATCCCGTTCGACATCGTGCCGCGGATACTGCCCAGCACCGAGTGGGCACGACTGTCTGCCGGTCTGAAGCAGCGCGTGCGCGCACTCAATGCGTTCCTTCATGACATCTACCACGATCAGGACATCCTGAGAGCAGGCGTCATTCCGGCCGAGCAGGTGTTGTGCAATCCGCAGTACCGTCCGGAAATGCAGGGCGTGGACGTCCCGGGCAGCATTTACGCGCACGTCGCAGGCATCGATATCGTCCGCGACGACGAGGGTCGCTTCCTCGTGCTCGAGGACAATCTGCGGGTGCCGTCCGGCGTGTCCTACATGCTCGAAAATCGAAAAATGATGATGCGCCTGTTCCCTGAGCTTTTTTCGTCCCACCGGATCGCGCCGATCGACCATTACCCCGACGTCCTGCTGGAAAACCTGCGCAGCGTCGCGCCGAACGGTATCGTCGACCCAACGGTTGCACTGCTGACGGCCGGCGCCAACAACAGCGCGTACTTTGAGCACGCGTTCCTGGCGCAGCAGATGGGCATCGAGCTCGTCGAAGGGCAGGATCTGTTCGTCCGCGACGAGTCCGTCTACATGCGGACCACCCAGGGCCCCCAGCGGGTGGATGTGATCTACCGCCGGATCGATGACGACTTCCTGGATCCGCTCGCATTCAGACCCGATTCGCTGCTGGGCGTGCCGGGCCTTTTGACGGCGTACCGCGCAGGGCGCGTCACCATTGCCAACGCGATCGGCACCGGGGTGGCCGACGACAAGTCCATCTATCCGTTTGTCCCCGACATGATCCGTTTTTACCTCGGCGAGTCACCCGGCATCGACAACGTCCCGACCTGGCAGCTTCGGCGCCGCGAGGACCTGGAATACGTGCTGGCCAACCTGCCAGAACTCGTCGTCAAGGAAGTGCACGGGGCCGGCGGCTACGGGATGCTCATCGGACCCATGTCGAGCGCCGCGGAAATAGAGGCTTTCAGGCGGCAGATCCTTGCGTCACCGGAGCGGTACATCGCGCAGCCCACGCTGGCGCTGTCCACCTGCCCGACCTTTGTCGAGGCCGGCCTTGCGCCCCGTCACATCGACCTCCGGCCGTTCGTCCTTTCCGGCCTGGACACCACCATCGTCCCCGGTGGGCTCACCCGTGTCGCCCTTCGGGACGGCTCTCTCGTCGTCAATTCGTCGCAGGGCGGCGGAACCAAAGATACCTGGGTGCTGGAGTCGTAGATGCTGAGCCGCACCGCCGACCATCTGTACTGGATGTCCAGGTATATCGAGCGCGCCGAGGGGCTTGCGCGACTGGTTGACGCCCACTATCGCATGTCGCTCTTGCCGAATTCCGCGGATACGCTCGTCAACTCCCTGCGCGACTCGATGGTGACGCTTCGGGTCCTCGACGAATACAGCGTGAGGCACGGCGCGGTGATACCGAACGCCGCCTTCCAGTTCCTGACGACCGACCGGGAGTTCTCCGGCAGCATCCTGAGCTGCCTTCGTTCCGCGCGGGAGAACGCCCGGGCGGTCCGCGGTTCGCTGACCTCGGAACTGTGGGAGACGCTGAATGCCACCTGGCTCGACGCCCGCGCCATGACGCAGGTGGGATCGGGCTCGGTCGATACCGGCCAGTTCGTCGAGTGGGTGAAGGAGCGCTCCCACCTTACCCGCGGGGTCAGCATCGGTACCATGCTGCGCGACGAGGCTTTCTACTTCACCCGCATCGGCACGTTCCTTGAAAGAGGCGACAGTACGGCACGCCTGCTGCAGGCACGCCGACGCGATCTCCTGCCCGGCTCCGATGCAGCCTCGGTCCCGGACCCGTTTGAGTGGAGCATTCTGCTTCGCTCGCTGTCGGCGTTCGAGATCTACCGGCGCATCTACCGTAATGTCATCACGCCAATCAACGTGGCCGACATGCTGCTGCTCCGTGACGAGTTCCCACGCTCGCTCATTCGCTGCGCGAAGGAGGTGTATTCCAATGTCCGGTCGGTGGCCAATACGCAGTCGGCCGAAACGGTCCGGCGTGCCGGCAGCATGCACGCACGGCTTCAGTTCGGCCGGATGTCAGAGATTACTGAGGTTGGAATCGGCGTCTTTCTCGACGCCTACGTCGGCCAGTTGGCGGATCTCGGCAACCGCGTGGCCTCGGACTTCCTTGTTCCGGTAGGGGCGTAGTCACCATGCAGCTGCACATTCGCCACGAGACGATTTACCGCTACGAGCAGCCCGTGAAGCACAGCGTGCAGAGCCTGCGACTGACGCCGCGGCATGACGTGAACCAGCGTGCCTTGGCGTGGACCATCCAGGCCCCGGGCAAGCGGCTTGAGCAGGTCGATGCGCACGGCAACGTCATGCATTTGCTCACGATCGAGGAGCCGCACCGCGAAATCCGCATCGTGGTGTCGGGCGTCGTCGAGACCTCAGACGTCGAGGTGCGTCACGATGACGGCCCGCTATCGCCCCTCGCGTACCTAGCACCGACGTCGCTGACGCAGCCCAATGGCGAGCTTCGGGAATTTGCGATGGACAGCGCCGGGTCGGCGGGGGCCCTCGAGGAACGGCTCCTGGCGGTGGCCTCGGCCGTGCGGGAACACGTGCGCTACCGCCCGGGCACCAGTGACGTCCACGACGGCGCTGCCGAGGCATTTCGCAGTCGCGAAGGCGTCTGCCAGGATCACGCGCACGTCTATATCGCGTGCTGCCGCGCCATGGCAGTCCCCGCCCGCTACGTCAGTGGCTATCTGTTCACCGGAGACAGGAACCACGTGGCCAGCCACGCCTGGGTCGACGTCTGGCTGGGGCCGGATGCCGGCTGGCGGAGCATTGATGTCACGCACGATCGGATCGCGCTCAGGAGCTACTGCAGGTTGGCGGTAGGACGCGACTACCTCGACGCCGCGCCGGTGCGCGGTGTGCGCCAGGGTGGTGGTGGGGAGCGAATGCAGGCGACCGTGCTCATCGCCGAGTCGGCTCAGCAGTGAGGTGCTGATATATAATCGCCGGCATGACCTATTGCATTGGAATGCTGGTTGATACGGGGCTCGTGATGCTGTCGGACTCGCGGACCAACGCGGGCGTCGACCAGGTGAGTACCTACCGGAAGATGTTCACGTTCGTGCGGCCCGGTGAGCGTGCGATGGTCTTGATGTCGGCCGGCAACCTCGCCACGACGCAGGCCGTGGTCAACCTGCTGACCGAGACCAAGGCCGCCGAGCCCACCGAGGCCGATGACCCCGGCCGGACCGGCAGTGCGGCAACGCTCCTGACGGCGGACGATATGTTCGACGCGGCACGCGTGGTGGGGTCGGCGCTGCGGGAGATCTATCGCCGGGATGCAAAGGCCCTCGAAAGCCAGGGGCACGAGTTCAACGCGTCGTTCATCCTCGGCGGGCAGATCCGCGGCCAGCTGCCCCGCTTGTTTCACATCTATTCCGCCGGCAATTTCATTGAAGCGACCACCGACACGAATTACTTCCAGCTCGGCGAGTCGAAGTACGGCAAGCCGATCATCGATCGCGTGATCTCCCGCTCCAGCAGCCTGTCTCAGGCAGCAAAGTGCGCGCTGGTGTCGATGGATTCCACGATCCGCTCCAACCTGTCGGTCGGCTTGCCACTGGACCTTGCCATCATCAAGCGTGACGAGTGCCGCCTCCACACGCACCTCAGCATCGACGGCGACAACCCGTATTTTTCGCTGATCCGTCGTCGCTGGGGCGAGGCGCTGCAGGAAGTATTCAGCGAGCTGCCGAACCCGAGCTGGTAGGCGGCGGGGCCCGTGACGGGCCGCGCGGCCAGCCGCGGAACGGCGGGGACCCGGGATTCGGCTCCTCACGATTCCCCGCAAGGAGAGCTGTCCAGGACGAAGCGGATTTGACGCCCATCCGGCGTAGCGATATTTTCGAAATTACTGAAATTCGGGAATACCGCCGTGAACCTGCCCCCGCTGGTCGAGACCTTCGTGCTGCACTTCGGTGAGATGGGTGGCCGCTGGGGGGTCAATCGGGCGGTCGGCCAGATCTACGCCCTGCTGTTCGTGTCCGATCGGGCGCTGAACGCGGAGGAAATCACCGATGCACTCGGCATCTCGCGCTCGAACACCAGCATCGCCCTGAAGGAACTGGACGCCTGGCGCCTCGTCCGCCGGCGCCATCGCCCGGGTGATCGGCGGGACTACTTCGAGACACCCGAGGACGTCTGGCAGATCCTGCGCACGCTGGTCGAGGAGCGCCGCCGGCGCGAGATCGACCCGACGCTCTCGCTGCTGCGCGACATCCTGCTCGAGTCACCGGCCAGCACCGAGGAGCGCCACGCGCAGGCGCGGATGGGCGAGATGCTGGAACTGATGGAACTCGCCACCCGCTGGGCCGAGGACCTGCAGAAGCTCGACAACACGAGCCTGCGCCAGCTCCTCGCACTCGGCGCCGGGGTCTCGAAGCTGCTCGAGCTCAAGAGCAAGGTGCCGATCTTCGGCAGCGGTGCCCGCCGGCGCGACACGGAGGAATCGGCATGAGTGACGCCCTGTGGCTGGCCCGAGCGCAGTTCGGTTTTACGATCGCCTTCCATATCGTCTTTCCGGCCTTTTCGATCGGGCTTGCGAGCTATCTCGCGGTGCTCGAGGGACTGTGGCTGCGCACCGGGCGGACGGTCTACCGGGATCTCTTCCAGTACTGGCTGAAGATCTTCGCCCTCGCCTTCGGCGCGGGCGTCGTCTCCGGTCTCGTGATGTCCTACCAGTTCGGTAGCAACTGGTCCGTCTTTGCCGACAAGACCGGTCCCGTGCTCGGTCCGCTGATGGCCTTCGAGGTGATGTCGGCGTTCTTCCTCGAGGCCGGCTTCCTCGGGGTGATGCTGTTTGGTCTGGACAAGGTGGGGCCGCGGCTGCACTACCTGGCGACACTCGCTGTCGCACTCGGTACGTTCGTGTCGGCGTTCTGGATCCTCGCCGTCAACAGCTGGATGCAGACGCCCGCCGGCGCCGGGATCAACGCCAGCGGCCAGTACGTGCCGCTCGACTGGTGGGCGGTGGTGTTCAACCCGTCGTTCCCCTACCGGCTCGTGCACATGGTGCTGGCCGCCTACCTGACGACGGCACTGGTCGTGGGCGCCGTCGGGGCCTACCACCTCCTGCGCGATGCCAGCCAGCCCGCGGCGCGCACCATGTTCTCGATGGCGATGGGCATGATCACGGTCGTCGCCCCGCTGCAGATCGTGGCGGGAGACGCGCACGGGCTGAACACCCTGCGCTACCAGCCGGCCAAGGTGATGGCCATGGAAGGCCACTACCAGAGTCACCCCGACGGGGCGCCGCTGATCCTGTTCGGGCTGCCCGACCAGGCAGCCGGCACGGTGCGTGCCAGCATCGAGATCCCGAAGCTCTCGTCGCTCGTGCTGAAGCACGACCCCAACGCGCCGCTGGCCGGGCTCGACACCGTGCCCCGCGCCGACTGGCCGTTCGTACCGGTGGTGTTCTGGTCGTTCCGCGTCATGGTCGGCATCGGCCTCGCCATCCTGCTGCTCGCCTGCCTGAGCGTGGCAGCGCGGCTGCGCCGCACGCTCTACCACAGCCCGGTGCTGCTGCGACTCGCGCTACTCATGGGGCCGATGGGCTTCGTTGCCGTCGTCGCGGGATGGATCACCACCGAAGTCGGCCGTCAGCCCTACGCCGTCTACGGTCTGCTGCGCACGACCGCCGCGGCCTCGCCGCTCGAGACGCCGGCGCTCGTGGCATCGCTCACCGCCTTCGCGGTGGTGTATTTCACCGTGTTCGGCGCCGGCGTCTTCTACATCCTGCGACTCATGGCGAAACCGCCGGCCGTGCACGAGCCGGGACTCACCGCGCACACGCCGGTACGGGCCGCGGCCATGTCGCCATCGACGCTGATCGGGACCCCTGGCTCGGTGCCGTCGCCGCAGCAGGTCCTGCCGTGACGTCGCAGGACACGCTGGCGATGATCTGGGCGGGCCTCCTCGCCGTGGCCGTGCTCGCCTACGTCGTGCTCGACGGCTTTGATCTCGGGATCGGCATTCTGTTTCCGTGGCTCGGCGTCGGCAGGGAACGCGATGCAGCCATGAACAGCGTGGCGCCGGTATGGGACGGCAACGAGACGTGGCTGGTGCTCGGCGGTGGCGGCCTCTTCGCCGCGTTCCCGCTCGCCTACGCCATCCTGATGCCCGCGGTCTACGCACCGCTCATCGCGATGCTGTTAGGGCTCGTGTTTCGCGGCGTGGCGTTCGAGTACCGCTGGCGGACCGAGCGCGGACGGCCGTTCTGGGACCTTGCCTTCGCCGGCGGCTCGACCGTCGCGGCATTCAGCCAGGGCGTCGTGCTGGGTGCGGTGTTGCAGGGCATTACGGTCCACGGTCGCGGCTACGGCGGCGGCCGCTGGGACTGGCTGACGCCGTTCACGCTGCTGACGGGCGCCAGCATCGTGGCGGGCTACGGTTTGCTCGGTGCGACCTGGCTCATCCTCAAATCCGAGCACGAACTCCTCGACAAGGCGTTCCGCTTTGCCCGGCGCTTCGCCGTAGCGACCGTCACCGCCATTGCCCTCGTCAGCGCCGTCACGCCGTTCCTCACGCACGAATACTGGCGGCGCTGGCTCGCATTTCCGAACGTGCTCGCCACCGCACAGGTACCGCTGCTCGTGGTGCTCGTGACCACGGCGCTCTTCGTGGCACTGCGTCGCCGCAACGAGCGCTGGCCGTTTCCTCTGGCGCTCGCGCTGTTCGTGCTCGGCTACGCGGGCCTCGGCATAAGCCTGTACCCATACCTGCTGCCGGGCACGGTCACCATCTGGACGGCCGCCGCACCCGCGAAGAGCCTCGGCTTCATGCTCGTTGGCGCCTCCGTCCTGCTGCCGGTCATATTCGCCTACACGGCCTACGCCTACTGGGTCTTTCGCGGCAAGACCGCGGCGGAGGGCTACCACTGATGCAGGAGCGCGTACCCCAACGCCCGCTCGGCGTGCGCTGGGCTTGGTTCATCGGCCTTTGGCTCGCCAGCGTGCTTGCTCTTGGACTCGTCGCGGGGGCCCTCCGGCTCTTCTTCGCCTCGCTCGGCCGGTTGAGCTGACGCCGGCTCCTTTGGTGCTGGGCTGCAAGCTCCAGGTGCTTAAGGCTGTGGCACCGCGATCCGCCGAAACCGCCGAGTCGCGCCACCGCGTCCGTTGAGCGGCCGACAACCGCGCACGATACGAATCGGCGCCGTCAAGTTACGGCCCCGTTTTTGACTTAACCACCAGACGGCGCGCCACCCCGCACGGTACCGCAGCAATCGCCGCGCCCGACCCCCTCGCCATCACCGGAAAGTGTGACCAGATGCCCACTGGTGCGTTAAACACTTATTCATAGTCGCGGTACGTTCCCGTGGGGCCACCTTATGCCGTTGCTGTTTTTTGCAGACGTCCGCCGCGCGATCCGCCGATTACCGCTGTTGTTGCTGCTCTGCACGGCGCTCGCGGCGTGCGGCGGCGGCGGAACGTCGTCGTCCACCGGCGCAGGCCCAAGCGGCCTCAAGACGACACCCAATCCGTCCGCTCCCACCGGCCTGACCGGTTCGAACGTGACGGCGACCAGCGTCACGCTGACGTGGACCGCGGCCGCCGACACCGGCGGGCCAGGCATTGCGGGCTACCACGTCTACCGTAGCGGGACGGCAACGCCGATCGCCACCGTCGGCAGCGGCACCACCTACACCGA
>CAITAM010000391.1 GCA_903890265.1 uncultured Pseudomonadota bacterium
CGAGTTGGGTCGTGAAGGTCTTGCGGATGCTGGCGAGCGTCTCGGGTGGCGCGCTCAGGACGTCGTCCAGCATCTGGCGGCACAGGACCGTCAGTGGCCGTGGGCCCTGTTCCCGGCTTTTGACCATGTCCCTCCAGTAGCCGACGAGATCGCCCTCGCCGCCCCCCATGCCCTGGCGAAGCAGTTCGCCAATGGTCAGCGGGAGTTCCGGTGACTCGTGCACGTAGAGGCCGAGCGCCACGAAGAGCCCGGCCGCCGACTGGTTCCAGAACCCGTCCCGCCCCTGCTCCGGGAAGAGCGTCATCGCCACGCGCTGCAGGCCGTTCAGCACGCCGCCGGGATCCCGCGCGGCGTAGGTCAGGGGGTTCCAGCGGTGGGTCCGCCCCTCCGGATGAAAGAGATCGAGCCGGTAGACGGACTGGCCCCGTTCCGCCCGCCAGCCGGCGGTCGCCCGGTAGTTCTCGCCCTTGATGTCGACCGTCACGACCGAGTCCTCGGAGAGGAGGAGGTTCGGGATCACGATGCTGACGCCCTTGCCGGTCCGCGGCGGCCAGGCAATCAACGCCCCCTGCTGACCCGGCAGTCGCACGAGCCGGCGTCCGACCCGTCCGAGGACGATCCCCTTGGACCCGAACAGATTGGCGTCGCTCATCTCGCCCTCGGTCGCGAACCGGGCGTCGCCGTGGAGCCCGGGCCGCCTCGGCCAGGCGAGCGCACCGATCGTGAGCCCGACCAGCGCCACAGCGCCCGTGGTCGAGAGAATCAATCGGGTGCGTACCGGCGCGAGATGGCCGTAGTGGTAGGCGTAGCGGGGAACCGTGGCAGGTGTCGCGTCCCGGGGATCGAGCTTCAGAGCCCACAGGAACCCGGCCCCGGCCAGGTACAGCGCGAGCAGCATCGCCACGACCGCGAGCGCCGCGCCCTCGCGCACCTGGCGCCAGCGGCGGCGGGTCGCGACGGACCTCGGCCTACCGGAGCGCGCCATACCAGACGGCTTTCACGGCGCGCCGATGCCCGTCGAGCCCGCACTGCACGATGACATCGATAAGGGAGTGCAGAAGTCCGTGGATGTCGCGTCGCTCGAGGCTCCGCCCCGCGGGGCTCTGCTGGATAAGCAGGGTGAGCTGCTCGAGCGCGAGCGCGGGACTGCCCGCATGAATGCTCGTGATCGAGCCCGGGTGGCCGCTGTTGACGTTCCGGAGGTAATCAAAGGCCTCATCGGAGCGCAGCTCCGCGAGCAGGATCCGGTCCGGTCGCATCCGCAGACACGACTCGAGGAGGTGGCGCGGCGTCACCTTCGCCGTGCCCTGGCCGTCCTTGGAATAGAAGAGCCGCACCGAGTTCGGGTGCCGCGCGAGCGACAGCTCGGCGGCATCTTCAAGCGTGATCAACCGCTCCTCGGGCGGGATCTCGAGAATCAGTCCCTTGGTCAGGGTCGTCTTGCCGGAGCCGGTGGGACCCGAGACCAGGATGTTGAGTTTGGCTTTGACGGCGAGGGCCAGAAACTCCCGGTACTCGCCTGCCTCGTAGGTTGCCTTCAGCGCCGCCGCCCAGGGCCCTTCGACGGCGTCCGCGGCCCGGCACTGCGCAAACACGCCGGTATCGGACAGTTCCGCGAGATCCCGAACGATGCCGGAGGGAACCCGGATCGTGATCGAGACCGTACCGGGCGCCGTCGCCGGCGGAATCGCAATCTGCACGCGCTCGCCGCTCGGGAGCGCCGCCGTGAGCAAGGGCTGTTCGGGGGTCACCCGCTGCTGGGTCGCCGTCGCGATCAGGCGCGCGAGATGCCGGCACCAGTCGTAGGTGGCAAATGGGAGTGCCCGGCGCTGCCAGCCGGTCACCGTCTCGATGAAGGCCTCGCCGGGACGGTTGATGCACAGCTCCGTCACCGAGGCATCGCCGAGGATCGGCCGCAGGGGTCGCAGGTAATGGGAGAGCGATGACAACGACTCGGTTGTCGCGCCGCTGACCGGGACGATTTCAGCGAGCGTGCTGGAGTTCATAGACGTCCCGGAAATCCACATCCCGAGCGACGAGCACCTGCAGCCGCGTCCCCTGCGGGACGTTGATGGTCGGCGGGATGGCGATGGTCTGGCGAAGGATCTCGGTCAGGATCGCGGTCGACGTCTGTGGGTTCACGACGACCGCCCCGCCACTCTGACTACGCGATACCGCCGCCTGCACGGCGCCATCGATGAGGGAGATCAGGATGGCGGCGCCAAATCGCTCGGAAAAATGGGTATCGACGGCGCCCTCGACGCCAGTCCGGCCGACCGAGTCCGTACCGGGGGAACCGAGTTCCGCGACGACGCCGGTCGGGGTCCGTGCCTCGTTCCACAACACGAACACCCGGCTCTGACCGGGCTTCGCGTCCGCCCTCGCCTCGCCGACGAGCTTCGTTCCGCGCTCGAGCAGAACGACCGTGCCGTCGGCACTCAGGATGTCGACCGCGGTGACGCAGGTCGTGAAGCCGGCCAGCGTCGAGTCGATCGCGGTCTCGAGCGTGCAGTCGACGAACGCCCCTTTCGGCAGCAACCAGCGCCGGGTAGGAAGCACCCGGGCTCGCGCCGCCAACGTCGTCGTCGGCTGCAGCGACGCAGCCAGTCCTCCTCCGGCACTCGCACTGTCGCGTCCGCGCCGCGGATCGGGTTCGCGCCGACCGTCGTCGGGTTCCGCTGCCCCATAGGTGGGCGCGGTTGCCACTCCGGCGTGCGGGGCGATGAGCACCGGCGAACCGAGTGCGCGCTCGGTCGGCGACACCGGTGTCGGCCTCGGCGTTGCCCCGGGAGCGCCGACGGGATTGCTCCAGGACGGGGTCGTCAGACTTGGCTCGGTGGACTCCGGCCTGTTGGGATCCCCACCGATCGAGCCTCCGGCCAAGTCGGGCGGCAATGGCGGCGGACTGCCCGCCAGCGTCGTGACGACCGACCCCGTGTCCTCGCGCGCAGCGGGTGGCGGCGAGGCCTGGACGACCGGCGCCGGCGAGACAAGTCCCAGGGGCGGTGCTGCCGATTCCGACTCCGCAGCGACCGGCACCGGTCGCGGGACCGACGCCGGACGCCGGTGGGAGGTGTTCATCGCGTACGCGAGGATGAAGGCCAGAGCGAGCGCGACGAAAAGCCCGGTCGCGACATACGACCGGACGCGCGATTGCACCGGCGACGCGCCGGAGACTGCTGCCTCATCGCGTTCACCCAGCGCGCGCCGGCGTCGTTCGTCGTCCTCGTGCTTGGCTCCGTCCGGAATATCGTCGTCATCGTGGCGGAAAATCACGGTCCCTCCTCCCGGGTCGCCCGCACGGCGTCCGGCGACACGGTGCCGCTCGGCAGCGCGATTCCTGTCCGGTCAAAAGCCCGGTTCTCGATACAGCCGACCGACTGGCCCCGGCGCAGGACGAATTTCTGTGCAATGCGGTGAATGACGACCACGCCGTCCTCGACGTGGAAATTGACGAGGCTTTCGGCGCCGTCGGCCGATTTCACGAACACCGCGGGCAGTTCCGTCCGCGGCGCAAACGTGAGCCGCGTGTGAATGCCGTCATCCGACGCCGCGGTCGGCGCGAGACTCGAATCGCCGCAGAACCAGTATTGGGTGTTCGTCGCCAAGGGGTTTGTCAGGACGACCGGCGCCGGCGCCTCGGGGACCGGCGGCGGGGCGGGGTAGGTAAAGCGGATCGCGTACACCCACTCGCTGGGTAGCAGGTCCTCACGACGGCGCTGCACCCGGTAGTCGAGGTGGTAGGTGCGCCGGTTAGTAACGACGGTCAGGTTGGTGCCATGGGTCACCGCTTTCGGTTTCAGGAAGAGATGATTGCCCTCCGCGCCGACGTCCACGGCCGCGGTGTCGCCGGCGCCGAGGTTCACAAACGTTTCGTTCGGCGCAAACTCGAAGTCGATGTGGTAACCGACGAGGGCCGTGACCGAGAGGACCGCGTCCGGGTCGTAGTGCACACTCCAGATTCGGCTGTCCGCGGCGAGCGTCGTCGGGGTTCCGGCGACGAGCCCGAGCAACAGCACCGAGTGACGCCACACGCCCGTCATGGCACACCCCCGGCGAACGCGGTCTCGACTACCTCGGGTTCACGGCGGAAATCCGTGACTCGAAAGCCCAGCGGATTCAGGGACCGTAGCTTGTCGTCCTTCGGCGGAGTCCCGTAGCGGTAGGTGATGGTCGCGAGCCAGCGGTGGGTCTGCTCGATACCCGTGCCGCCGGGCTTCGTGCCGGTCAGATAGCGCACCTGGGCGACGGTCGACTCGCCGCTCGAAGGCTGAAGGAACGTGATCGACTGAATCTGCACCCGCACCGTGGTGCCGTCCCGGTACCGGTTGAGCGGGGAGTCGGGATTCTTCGGGTCCCACGCTGTGAACCACGCCTGGTTCAACAAGGGTGTCTGAAAGGCCCCCACGAACTCGTAATCGACTTCCGCCAGCGGCCCGACGTACCGCTCGCGCGCGGACACGTAGTGGGTGAGGAGATACCGGGTCACCGTCTCGTTCGGCGAGGCGCTGCCACTCATCGGCGGCAGCAGGTCGACGACACCGGTGGTCTGGTCGACCCGGATGACGTAGGGCACGGCGGTCTTGAGCGGCGCCAAAAAGGCCACTGCACCGATGCTCAGTGCCGAGAGCACGCACGCCGCCGTCGCGACTCGCCAGGCACGGCGGTTCGAGCGATCGAGTAGCGCCCGCCGGTCGGCATCCCAACTCTGCGCCTCCGCAAAATACGCCTCAAGCGCGCGATCGGTGGTCATGATCAACCTCGGAGCTCGTGACGGATGGGTTCACCGGCCGGGACGGGCCGTGACACTCCGGTAAAGGTCGTGGGCTGCTGCTGCAGGCACCCAGGAGCGAAAGGCACAGGGTCAGTACAGGCGGCCATCGGCCGACAGTCGGGGGTCTCTTCATCGCGTTACTCCAGGGCGGGAACGGGTTCGGGAGGTCGGTGTCCAGTCGCGGGGTCGCGCGATGCGGCTCACGCCGAGGGCCGCGCGCTTCGAGTAGTAGCCCGCCTTCCGGGTCAGGGAGTCGTAGCGAGTGGTGTCCTGATCGAGCAGCCCTCGCGAGTACTGGTAGGCCCGGCGCTGAGCGTTACCAACGACGCCTGCGACGGATCGACTGACGACACCGAAGCTCGATAGCGCGACGCCACTCGCCAGCCCCGCCGCGATCGACAGCACCTGGCGAAGGATGAGGAAGATGAACACCGCCGCAACGCAGAGGCGTATGGATTCGGCGATCGTGATACCGGCTGCGTGGGCGGCGGCGGCGTCCGCATAGGCGCGGACTACCTTCAAC
>CAITAM010000392.1 GCA_903890265.1 uncultured Pseudomonadota bacterium
GGTCATCCACGACTGCTTCTACAGTGACGGCAGGCCGGTGACCATGTCACCCCGCTACGTCCTTCGCAGCGTCCTTGACCTTTATGCCGCGCAGGGCTGGGAGCCCGTGCTCGCGCCGGAGCTCGAGTTCTTCCTCGTCGAGCCCAACATTGACTCCGACTACCCGCTGAAGCCGCCGGTCGGCCGGTCCGGGCGTCCGGAAATAGGGCGGCAGAGCTATTCCATTGCCGCCGTGAACGAGTTCGACCCGCTCTTTGACGACGTGTACACCTTCTGCGAAGCCCAGGAAATCGAGATCGATACCCTGATCCACGAGGCCGGTGCCGCGCAGATGGAGATCAACCTCCTGCACGGCTACCCGATGTCGCTCGCCGACCAGGCGTTCCTCTTCAAGCGCACGGCGCGCGAGGCGGCGCTGCGGCACAAGATGTATGCGACGTTCATGGCAAAGCCCATGGCCAAGGAGCCCGGCAGCGCCATGCACCTGCACCAGAGCATCGTCGATACGAAGACCCGGCAGAACATCTTCAGCCAGGCCGACGGCACCCCGAGTCAGCTCTTCTTCTCGCATATCGCCGGCCTGCAGAAATACCTGCCGGCGGCGATGTCCCTGTTCGCGCCGAACGTCAACAGCTACCGGCGAATCACGCCGCACAACTCGGCGCCAATCAATGTCCACTGGGGCTACGACAACCGCACCGTCGGCCTGCGCGTGCCGTTGTCCTCGCCGGCGGCGCGGCGGGTCGAGAACCGGCTGGGCGGCGCGGACGCCAACCCCTACCTCGCGATCGCTGCGTCGCTTGCCTGCGGCTACCTCGGCATGATGGAAGGGATCAAGCCGACCGAGCCCCTGTCCGGCAGCGCCTACCTGCTGCCGATCCAGCTGCCGCGCACGCTGGCCGAGGCGCTGCGACTGCTGCGGGAGTGCCGGCCACTCGTGGAGCTGTTCGGCGAGCGGTTCGTCATGGCCTACTCCGCGGTGAAGGATTCCGAGTACGAGGCGTTCCTGAAGGTGATCTCGGCGTGGGAGCGGGAGCACCTGCTGCTGAACGTCTGACGGCGCCCGGCGGCCGCCGGGCTGTTCAAGGGGTCCAAGGCTGGGCTATAAACGGGGCCTGTCCCGGAGTATCACTTGATGCCGACGATCCGCTGGGCCCGGCGCCTTGACCGGGGCCGTTTTTTTGCACCTGCCGTTGTCGGGATCCTGCTGCTCGCCGGCTGCGGCTCGAAGCCGGCCGGTCCGCCGACGGGTCCCGGTGGCACCAAGGCCGAGGCCCCGGTGCTCAATGTCTACAACTGGTCCGACTACATCGCCCCGGACACGATCAGCCGGTTCGAGAAAGAGACCGGAATCAAGGTCAATTACGACGTCTACGACACCAACGAGGTGCTCGAGACGAAGCTGCTGACGGGCCACAGCGGGTATGACGTGGTCGTTCCCTCGGCGTTCTTTCTCGAGCGGCAGGCGCGCGAGGGTGTGTTCCTGCCGCTGGACCGTTCCAAGCTGCCGAACTACCACAACCTCGACGAGAAACTGCTCGCCCGCCTGACGGCGAACGATCCCGACAACCGCTACGGGGTCCCCTACATGTGGCAGGCGACCGGGATCGGTTACAACGTCGACAAGGTGAAGGCGGCGCTCGGCGGCGACGTGCCGCTTGACAGCTGGGCGCTGGTGTTTGACCCGAAGTACGCCGCGAAGCTCAAGGACTGCGGTATCACCTTCCTCGACTCGCCGCCGGAAGTGCTCGACTCGGCGCAGATCTACCTCGGTATCGATCCCAACAGCGAACGCCTCGAGGACCTCGCCGCCGCCGAGGAACTGGTCAAGAAGGTCCGGCCCTACGTCCGCTACTTCCACAGCTCGCAGTACATCAATGACCTTGCCAACGGCGAGGTCTGCGTGTCGGTCGCCTACACGGGCGATGCGCTGCAGGCGCGCGACCGGGCGAAGGAGTCAGCCAATGGCGTGAATATCGCCTTCCTGGTGCCGAAGGAAGGCGCGGTATTCGAGGTTGATATGATGGCGATTCCGGCCGATGCTCCGCACCCGGACAACGCGCACCGGTTTCTCAATTACATAATGCGTCCGGAAGTGGTCGCGGAGATTTCGACCTATAAGAAGTACCCGTCAGGCAACGCCGCCGCGATCGCGTTCCTGCCGCCGTCGGTTCGTGACGATCCCGCGGTCTATCCGCCGCCGGACGTCGTTGCCCGCTTCAAGGATCACCGTGCCGAATCACTTACCTACACCCGCTATGAAAACAGAGCCTGGACCCGCATCCGTACCGGCCGATAACGCGGCGCCGTACGTCCGCATTGATCGGGTCAGCAAGCGCTTCGGCAATCATGCCGCCGTGCAGGATGTCTCCCTCGACATCCGCAAGGGCGAGATCTTCTGCCTGCTGGGTGCGTCGGGCTGCGGCAAGACGACGCTGCTGCGCATGCTCGCCGGCTTCGAGACGCCGAGTTCCGGGCACATCTGGATCGACGGCGTTGACGTCACGAACGTCCCGCCGTACGACCGTCCCGTGAACATGATGTTCCAGTCGTACGCGCTCTTCCCTCACCTTACGGTCGAGAGCAACGTGGCGTTCGGCCTGAAGCAGGATGGCCTGCCGGCGACGGAGATCCGCGACCGCGTCGCGGACATGCTGGCAATGGTCGAGCTCAAGGGCTACGAGAAGCGCAAGCCCCATCAGCTGTCCGGCGGACAGCGTCAGCGCGTCGCGCTCGCCCGCGCGCTCGTCAAGCGACCGAAGCTGCTGCTGCTCGACGAACCGCTCGGCGCCCTCGATCGCAAGCTGCGCGAGCGTACGCAGTTCGAGCTGGTCAGCATCCAGGAGCGCCTCGGCGTTACCTTCGTGATCGTGACCCACGACCAGGAAGAGGCGATGACGCTGGCGACCCGCATCGGCGTCATGTGTGCCGGCGAGATCCTGCAGGTCGCGGCGCCCACCGAAGTCTATGAGTATCCCAATTCGCGCTTCGTGGCTGACTTCATCGGCTCGGTCAATCTTTTCGACGGCAGGCTGATCGATGACGAGCCGGACCACGTCCGTATCGAATGTGCCGACCTCAAGCACCCCTTCTACGTCGATCACGGCATCAGCGCTTCGCCGGAGGCGCAGGTCAGCGTGGCACTGCGGCCGGAAAAGATCAGCCTGTCGCGGGAGGAGCCGCCGCCCGTCGACGGCCTGAATCCCGGTGAGAACACCGCCACCGGAGTCGTCACGGACGTCGCCTACCTCGGCGAGGTGTCACGCTACCTCGTCACGCTGGATGGCGGACGCCGGATCCGGGTCAGCCAGCCGAATCTGCACCGGCACGCCGAGCGGATCACGTGGGACGAGCGCGTCTGGCTGTCCTGGGACGCCTCCGCACCGGTGGTGCTGACCCAGTGAGCACGTCGGGCGTGCGTGTTTCCTGGCTCGCCGGGCTCAACCTCGGGCGCCGGCTCGTGCTTGGCGTTCCCTACGTCTGGCTCGCCCTGTTCTTCCTCGTTCCCCTGCTGATCGTCTTCGGCATTTCGTTCTCGACCCCGAAGATCGCGATGCCGCCGATCGAGCCGCTCTTTACCTACGGCGCGGACAAGGTCCTGCAGTTCAGGCTGTACCTGTCGAACTACACCTTCATCGCCCAGGATTCCTTGTATCTCGCGGCCTTCGCCAACTCGGTAAAGATCGCGCTCGTGTCGACCTTGCTCGCGCTCCTCCTCGGCTACCCGATGGCCTATGGCATCGCGCGCGCGCCGAAGAGCTGGCGCAGCGTGCTGTTTCTGCTGGTCGTGCTGCCGTTTTTCACGTCGTTCCTGCTGCGTGTCTATGCTTGGATCGGCCTCCTGTCGCGCTCGGGGCCGATCAACGCGCTGCTGCTGAAGCTCGGCATCATCCACGAGCCGCTCGTGATGCTGCAGACGGATTTCGCCGTCTACCTTGGCATGGTCTACTCCTACCTGCCGTTCATGGTGCTGCCACTCTATTCGGCGATCGAGAAGCTCGATCCGTCGCTGCTCGAGGCGGCCGCAGACCTCGGCTGTCGCCCGACCAAGGCGTTCTTCCGCGTCACCCTGCCGCTGACGAGCGAGGGCATCCTCGCCGGCTGCCTGCTCGTGTTCATTCCCTCGGTCGGCGAGTACGTCATTCCGGCGGTGCTGGGCGGGCCGGGGACACTGATGATCGGACGCGTGCTGTGGGAGGAGTTCTTCAATAACCGCGACTGGCCGCTGGCCAGCAGCGTCGCGGTGCTGCTCCTCCTGCTGCTCGTCGGTTTCATCGTGGTACTGCAGCGGGTGCAGTCGAGGGAGGCGGCCAGTGAATAAGCGCCTGTCGCCCTTCGTGCTGACGATGATGTGCTTCGGGTTCGCGTTCCTGTACGTGCCGATCGTGCTCATGGTCATTTATTCGTTCAACGCCTCGCGGCTCGTGACCGTCTGGGATTCGGCGCATTCGCCGACGCTGAAGTGGTACGCGGAGCTGCTCGCGAACGGCGAGATCCTGGACGCGGCACGCCTGAGCTTCCGGGTTGCCGCGGTCAACGCGACGGGCTCGACGATCCTTGCCACCATGGCGGCCTTCTGCCTCGTGCGCTTTGGCAACTTCCGGGGCCGCAGCCTGTTTATCGGGCTGACGACCGCGCCGATGGTGCTGCCGGAGGTCATCACGGGCCTGTCGATGCTGCTGCTGTTCGTCGCGATGGAGCAGACCTTCGGCTGGCCGGCGGGGCGTGGGGCGACGACGATCACCATCGCCCACATGACCTTCTGCATGGCTTACGCGACGGTTGTCGTCCAGGCGCGTCTCAGCACGTTCGACCGCTCGCTCGAGGAAGCGGCGCTGGATCTTGGGGCGCGGCCGATGAAGGTGTTCCTCGTGATCACGTTGCCGATCATTGCGCCGAGCGTCGTCTCCGCGTGGCTGCTGGCGTTCATCCTGTCGTGGGACGACCTCGTGATCACGAGCTTCGTTTCGGGCCCGGGGTCGACCACGCTGCCGCAGCTCATCTTCTCCAAGGTTCGCCTTGGCGTCAGCCCGGACATCAACGCGCTCGCGACGCTGCTCGTGCTCACGGTGACCGTGGCGGTAATCGGCGTCGGCCTCGGGCTGCAGCGGCGCGAGCGGCGCCTCGAGCTTGAGGCTGAGGCTGCTCGCGAGGGACTGGCATGACTCACCGTATCGGTATCGATCTCGGCGGTTCGGCGATCAAGGCCGGCGTCGTCAACGTGGAGACCGGCGAGCTCGTTGGCCAGACGAGCACGCGGCCGACGCCGCAGCCCGCGACGCCTTCGGCCGTGGCGGCGGCGGTGGCGGAACTCGTCGCCCTCTATCCGGAGACGGCAGGTCCGGTGGGCTTCGCCTTTCCGGCGGTGGTGACCGCCGGTGTCGCCCGCACCGCCGCGAACGTCGATTCCGCGTGGATAGGCTGCAACGGGGCCGCGCTCATCGAACGGGCGACCGGTCGCGCGTGCGGCTTTCTCAATGACGCCGATGCAGCCGGGCTCGCCGAGATGCATTTCGGCGCCGGCCGCGGCATCCGCGGCAACGTCCTCGTGCTGACGCTCGGCACCGGCATCGGCACCGCGCTCTTTGCTAACGGCGAGCTCTGGGCGAACTCGGAACTCGGTCACCTCGACGTGCGGGGCGAGGAGGCCGAACACCGGGCGAGCGCCCGGGTCCGCAGCGCCCTGAACCTCGGCTGGGCGGACTGGGCGGCGCGGGTCAACGTGGTGCTGGACGAGTACCACCGGCTGCTCTGGCCGGATCTCTACATCATCAGCGGTGGAGTCACCGAGCACTGGGCCGAGTTCGGCAGCTGCCTCAGGGCCGGTGCGCCGGTCGTGCCGGCCGAGCTTCGCCAGCACGCGGGCGTGGTCGGTGCGGCGGCGTATGCCGCGACCCACGCCGGACGGCGATGAACGTACCCGTCGCGTCGCGCCTGCCGGGCGTCGGCACCACCATTTTCACCGTGATGAGCGAGCTCGCCCGGCGCCACGGGGCGTTCAACCTGTCCCAGGGCGTGCCCGATTTTGATCCGCCCGCGGCGCTCGTCGAACGCGTGGTGCATCACGTACGGGGGAAGGCCAATCAGTACCCGCCGATGGCCGGTGTCCTGCGGCTGCGGGAAGTCATTGCCGTGGATCTCCTTCGGCGCTACGGCCGGCAGGCCTCGCCCGCCGATGAAATCACCATCACGGTCGGCGGTACCGAGGGCCTGTCGGCCGCGATTCTCGCGACGGTCGGACCGGGCGACGAGGTCATCGTCTTTGATCCGGCGTACGACAGTTACGAGCCGATCGTCACCCTGGCCGGTGGCGTGACCCTGCACGTGCCGCTGCTGCGCCCTGATTTTGCGCCCGACTGGGACCGCGTCCGCTCCGCATTCAGCGAGCGGACCCGACTCGTCATCGTCAACACCCCCCACAACCCGAGCGGACGGTGCCTGACCTCCCGTGACCTCGATACGCTCGCCGAGATCCTGCGACCAACTCGCGCGCTCGTGCTGTCCGACGAGGTGTACGAGCACATGGTGTACGACGGGCTGCGGCATGTCAGCGTCGCCGCGCACCCCGAACTCGGCCAGCGCAGCTTCGTGGTGTCCTCCTTCGGCAAGACGCTGCACGTCACCGGCTGGAAGGTCGGCTACTGCGTGGCGGCGCCGGCGCTGACCGCGGAGTTGCGCAAGGTGCACCAGTTCCTGACCTTTACGGTGGCCTCACCGCTGCAGGAGGCGCTCGCGGATTACCTCGAATCGGAGCGGCACGCCATCGACGGTCTCGCCGCCTTCTACCAGGCGAGGCGCGACCGGCTCGTGACCCTGCTCGCGGGCTCGAGGCTGCACTGCCTGCCGGTTGCGGCGACGTATTTTCAACTGGTTGATTACTCGGCGATCGCCGACGAGGCAGACCTGGATTTCAGCCGGCGGCTCGTCCAGGAGCACGGCGTGGCGACCATTCCGATGTCCCCGTTCAGCCAGCGTCCGGTGCCGGGTGAGCGACTGGTGCGACTCTGTTTTGCCAAGGAAGATTCGGTGCTGGAGGCCGCCGCACGACGGCTCGCCGCGCTCTAGCGGCAAGGCCGCTCAAGTCTTAAGCCTGCCCGCCGTTACGAGGGAGATGTAACGGCGTACGCCGGAGGCACCCCTTGGCGACCAAAAGAGACACCGCCCCGCTCGCGTCGGCGGGCGACCTCGATTTCCTCCGGCAGCAGCTGGCCGTGAAGCTCGATTCGGGTGACGTGCGGATACCGATGCTGCCGGAAGTGGCGGTGCGCGTCATTCAGGCGGCTGCCGACCCGGACGTCAGTGCGCGCGACATGGCGCAGATCATCTACGCCGATCCGGCGCTCGCGGCGCACGTCATGCGGCTGGTCAATTCGAGCGCGTACCGCCCGGCCCAGCCCATCCAGTCACTGCACCACGCCATCAGCTGGCTCGGCATGGGCGAGGTGTGCGAGCTCGCCTTCACGGCGGCGGTCAAGTCGCGGCTGCTGAACATCCCGCGGCAGCGCGCGCGGACCGCGCGGCTCTGGGCGACCGCGGTCGGCAGTGCGGCCTGGGCACGCGTCATTGCCGACATCTGCGGGCGGGGTGGCGAGGTGGCCTATCTTGCCGGCCTGATGCACGAGGTCGGCATCCCCGTTTGCCTGCAGGCCTGTGTCGATCTCGGCGCCGAGCTCAACACGGTGCTGTCGGAGGAGACCATCGACGCGCTGGTGGCGGAGTTCAAAGGCCCGGTTGGAACGCGCGTGGCGACCGTCTGGGAACTGCCGCCCACCGTGGCTGCGGCGATCGCCGGCTGGGTGGAGTGGGAGACCGCGGTCGATCAGCGGGATCTGTGCGCGGTGACTTACCTCGCCCATCAGCTTGCCGAGCACACGCTGGCCGGCAGCGAGCCGCTCGCGCTCGCGCTGAACGATGACCCCGTGGTGGCGTACCTGAAACTCTCCGGCGTGGCGCTGAACGCGGTACTCGGCCAGGCGCCGCTCGTCGAGGCGACGATCGACGGCTTCAGGCTCTAGGTCGGCCGTGACGGCCGGCTCGCCGTGCCCGGCGGTCCGTGCTTGAATGGCGGAATGAAGCCCCGCACCCGTCTCGTTCATCCCCGGTCGGCACCGCCGCCGGCTGACAACCGGCCGCTCGTCGCGCCCATCTACCAGTCGGTCAAGTTCACGCACGACACGCTCGAGGCGACCGAGGGCGTGTGGCGGCACAAGACGCCGGGCTATTCCTATTCGCGCGAGCAGAACCCGAGCCTGCGCGAACTGGAGCTGGCGCTGGCCGACCTGCAGGGCACGGACGAGGCACTGGTCGTGGCGTCCGGCATGGCGGCCGTCTCGGTCACGCTGCTCGGGCTGCTCAAGGCCGGCGATCACGTGCTGCTGTTCCTCGACAACTACCTGCCGACCCGCCAGTTCGTGAAGCAGATCCTCGGGCGGTTTGGCGTCACCCACGCGCTGGTGCCGATCGACGACCCGGCGGCGATCGAGCGGGCGGTGGCCGAGCGGCCACCGACACTCATCTGGTTCGAGAACCCCACCAACCCGCTGCTCAAGGTCGCCGACGGCGCGCACCTGCGTCAGGTCGCCGACACCGCGGGCGCGCTGCTCGTACTCGACAACACCTTTGCCGGCCCGCACCAGGGCCACGGATCCGGGGTCGATCTTTACGTGCACAGCCTGACGAAATCGGCGGCCGGGCACGGCGACGTCATGGGCGGCCTGATCGCAGGCCCGAAGGCGCTGATCGACCGGCTGCGACCCACCGCCTCACTCGTGGGCGCGACCCTCGATCCGCACGCCGCGTTTCTCATCCAGCGCGGCCTCAAGACCTACTTCCTGCGCCGCGAGGCCATGGTGCGGTCCGCGGAGCGAGTCGCCACCTACCTCGCCAGCCATCCCGCGGTGGCCCGGGTGCATTACCCCGGCCTCGCCAGCCACCCGCGCCACGACCTCGCGCGGGCGCAGTTCGAGGACTTCGGCACGGTCGTGACGATCGATCTGCGCGGGAGCGAGGCCACCCTGCGTGCCTTCACCGATGCGCTGACCTGCTTCAGCGTGGCGGCGAGTCTCGGCTCGGCGGATTCCCTGATCGTGCCGGCGCAGCTCCTCGGTACCCAGGGGCTGTCGCGGGCCGACGCCGAGCGGCTCGGGCTCACGGCCACCACCGCGCGCCTGTCGATCGGCCTCGAGGACCCGGAAGACCTCGTCAGCGACCTCGCCCGGGCGCTCGCGATCACCTCAGCGACGCAGTAGCTTCAAGAGCAGCGAGCCCACGACGCTGACGAAGAGCATGGTGACCCAGGGGAAGTAGACCTTGAGTCCGGGGCGGTCGATGACGACATCACCCGGCAACCGGCCGAACGGCAGCTGGCGCAGCCACGGCCAGAACGCGGCCATGGCGATGAGGGCGGCACCGGCAACGAACAGCAGTCGACGCATGGCCGGATTGTCGCAGGACGCGGCGCGGCGCGCTATCGTGAGGGGGGTTGGGCCGGGAGGGGTGCGATGGCGCTCAAGGTGGATCAGCCGGCCGAGGTCGGCGAGTACGACGAAGGCATGCAGACGCTGCTGCAGCTCGTCTGGGGTGACGGTTTCCTGTCGCCGGGCGGACCGGACGAGGTCGCGCGGGTGCTCGAAGGCGTCGACCTGACGGGGTGTCGCGTGCTCGACATCGGCTCTGGTCTCGGCGCCATCAGCCTGCTGCTGCTGACGGCCCATGGCGCGGCCTCGGTGACCGGCATTGACCTTGAGCCGGAGCTGGTCGCGAAGGCCACCGACCGCGCGCGCGCCATGGGTCTTGCCGACCGGGCTGTCTTCCGGACCGTAACGGCCGGGCCGTTCGGTTTCGACGACGGCTCGTTCGATGTCGTCTTCTCCAAGGACTCGCTGGTTCAGATTCCCGACAAATCCGCGATTTTCGCCGAGATCCGCCGGGTCCTGCGACCGGGCGGGCTGTTTGTCGCCAGTGACTGGCTGCGCGGCGGGAGCGGCGAATACTCGGCGGAAATGATCGAGTATTTCAGGCTCGAGGGAATCACCTACAACATGGCCTCCATGGCGGAGTCGGCGGCCGCGCTCGCGGCGGCAGGGTTCACCGATATCGTGCTCCGCGACCGCAATCCCTGGTATCGCGAACTCGCGCGCCGTGAGCTCGAGTCCCTGTCCGGCGAGTGGTACCCGACGCTCCTGGAGCGCCTCGGCGAGGAGCGGGCGAACCACTTCGTCGTCAACTGGCGCCAGCTCGTCACGGTCCTCGAGCGCGACGAGTTAAAGCCCGCGCACCTGCGGGCCGTCAGCCCGTAGCCCCACGTCAGAGGCTGCTCGCCACCGACACACGCGGCGTGTGCGCGTAGGGCAGCACTTCGAGAACCTCCTCGGCCGCGAGCCGGGCCTGTATGCCGCGCCACCACTGGGCCGTGAGGATCTCGCCGTGGTGGTTGAGAAACGCCTCGCGCAGCGTGCCGAACATGCCGAGGAAGTTGATGAACGTTTCCGGGAAGACGTCGTTGTCGGCGACGTAGAACCAGGACTCCGCCCGCATCTCGTCCTCGTCGGACGTGGCGACGGGCAGTTCCCGGAACCGGCACTCCGTGACGAGGCAGAGTTCGTCGTAGTCGTAGAAGATCACCCGGCCGTGGCGCGTCACGCCGAAGTTCTTCAGCAAGAGGTCACCGGCAAAGATATTGGTCAGCGCCAGGTCGCGGATTGCCTGCCCGTACTCGATGACGGCCGCCTCGGCGGCCTCTGCCGGGGCATCGCGCAGAAACAGGTTGAGAGGCGTCATGCGCCGCTCGATGTAGCAGTGATCGAAGATGAGATCGTCACCGTCCTCGTGCACGGTCGCGGCCGTCTCCGCCTTGAACTCCGCGATCAGTGCCTCGCTGAAGCGCGCCCGGGGCAGGCGCAGCCGGCGGAACTCCTGTGCATCCACCAGGCGTCCGGCGCGATCGTGCTTGAAGACGAAGTCGTACTTCTTCAGCACGTCGCCGCGCGAGGTCGTCTTGACCGCCGGAAACCGGTCGCGGATCAGTTTGAACACGACGTCGTAGGATGGCAGGAGGAAGACCACCATCACGAGGCCACGCTCGCCGGCCGCGTGGACGAACTGGTCGTCACTGTCCGCGAGATGGCGTACGAACTCACGGTAGCGCTCGGTCTTGCCTTGTTTCGCACGGCCGAGCATGGTGAAAAGCTCGCTGACCGGCTTCCTGGGCATCAGCTGCTTCAGGAACAGCACCGTTTCGCCGACCCGCTCGAGATCGACGTGGAAGTAGGAGCGGGCGAAGCCGAAGAGGATGGACAGGTCATCCTGCGTCGTGAACACCGCATCGACCAGGATGCCGGCCTCGGTGTTCTTGAGCGCGATGACCAGCGGCATCGTCCAGCCCCGGCCGACGATGCGCCCGACGAGATAAGCCCGGCTGATCTGATAGAAGACCGGCCGGATGAGTTCGACCGCGGTGACGGCGCGCCGCTCCTGCAGGTCCGCGCACTGGGCCTTGACGATCTTCGCGACCTGCCTGACGCTGGTATCGAAGTCGCGCCACGGCGCCTTGTGCGGCACGGCCGCGAGCAGCTCCTCGAACAGGAGTTCGAGCGAGCCCCGGTTCGGGTAGTGCGCGGTGTCGGCCGGTTCCCGGACGGCGGCCAGCGGATCGAGATCGAGGGCCACGAACTCGATTTCCGGTGCCACGCCGACCGTGCCGAAGAGACGCCGGGTCAGCGAATTGAAGAAAGTCTTGCGGAACTCGGCATCCGGCAGCGCCGCGATCCGGTCGGCGAAGTCCTCCTTGATCGCGATCCACAGTTCACGGTGCAGGGCATCGGCGCCAAGCCGCAGCCGGAGACTCGCGACCTCGGCGTCGACGTGCTGCGTGTAGAGCTCGATTCGCTCCGTCGCATCCCGCTGGCTGCCGTGCCAGTCACGCGCATCAAAGCGTGCCGGCGCACGGCGGGTAATTGCACGGAACTCGGCGTTATAGCCGTCGAACGCCTCGACGGCGGTGCCGGCACACTCACGGCCGAGGGCCGCCAACCGCGCGTCGAGTTCCATGCCGTCCTCAGAGGTTGGCGATCAGCGCGTCGGCAAACTCGCTGCACTTCACTTCCCGCGCCCCGTCCATGAGGCGGGCGAAGTCGTAGGTGACGATCTTCTGCGCGATGGTGCGGTCCATGGCGGTGATGATGGCATCGGCCGCCTCGTTCCAGCCGAGGTAGCGCAGCATCATCTCGCCCGAGAGGATGACCGAGCCCGGGTTGACCTTGTCGAGGTTGGCGTATTTCGGTGCGGTGCCGTGCGTGGCCTCGAACACGGCATGGCCCGTCTCGTAGTTGACGTTGCCGCCCGGGGCGATGCCGATGCCGCCGACCTGCGCCGCCAGTGCGTCGCTCAGGTAGTCGCCGTTGAGGTTCAGCGTCGCGATCACGTCGAACTCCTCGGGGCGGGTGAGCACCTGCTGCAGGGTGATGTCCGCGATGGCGTCCTTGATGATGACCCGACCGGCCGTCTTCGCCGCATCCATCTCGGCATTGGCAGCGGCTTCGCCGCTCGTGGCCTTGGTCCTCTCCCACTGCTCCCAGGTGTAGACCTGGTCGCCGAATTCGCGCTCGGCGAGCGCATAGGACCAGTTACGGAAGGCACCCTCCGTGAACTTCATGATGTTGCCCTTGTGCACAATCGTGACGCTCTTGCGCTTCGCGCCGATCGCGTACAGGACCGCAGCCCGGAACAACCGTTCCGTGCCCTCGCGGGACACCGGCTTGATGCCGATGCCGGAGCTGCCCGGGAAGCGGATCTTGCCGTACTGCTTGGGAAACTCCTTGGCGAACAGCTCGAGGAAGCGCTGATCGTCGGCCGAGCCTGCCTCGAATTCGATACCGGCGTAGATGTCCTCCGTGTTCTCGCGGAAGATCACCATGTCGACCTTCTCTGGGCTGCGCACCGGCGAGGGCACGCCCTTGAACCAGCGTACCGGGCGCAGGCAGACGTAGAGGTCGAGCATCTGGCGCAGGGCCACGTTCAGTGAGCGGATCCCGCCGCCGACCGGGGTGGTCAGCGGGCCCTTGATCGACACCAGGTAATCGCGACAGGCCTGGACCGTTTCGTCCGGCAGCCAGGTGTTCAGCAACTTGTTGGCTTTTTCGCCGGCGAGCACTTCCATCCAGTGGATCTGGCGCTTGCCGCCGTAGCTCTTCGCGACCGCGGCGTCCAGCACCCGCACGCTGGCCCGCCAGATGTCCGGGCCCGTGCCGTCGCCTTCGATGAACGGAATGATCGGCTGGTCGGGAACGTGCAGCGTGCCGTTCTGGATCGAAATGCGCTGGCCTGACGGGGGCGGGGTGATCGTGGACGTGGTCATGGGGGGAAGGTCTCCTTCGCGGCGCCGTGCCAAAAGTGAGCCCGGGGGCTGGACGGAAAATGTAACACAGGGGCGCGCGGCCCCGATCCGGGGCGGCGGGGCCGGCTCGGGCGGGCGGAAAACCCCGCAAACGGGCGGGCCGGTCGCGCGTAAGCCCTTGTCTGTAAACAATTCGTCATCCGTCGTTCACTAGCGAGACGCAAACGCGCACTATCCTTGTCCGGATAGCTGTTACCGACCGCCGGGTCGGCCGGATCCCGAGGAGTCCCCGATGAGCGCGAGCCGCGCCGAGAGGCTGTTCAGGCGAGTCGATGCGGCCGAGAGCCGTGTCTGCCGCAGCCTCAACCGCGGCTGCGACAAGCCGCTCGTGCTCGGGCTCTTCCGCGCCGTCAGCCGCCTCGGCGATGGCATCTTCTGGTATTGCCTCATGCTCCTGCTGCCGGTGATCTACGGCGAGGCGGGACTGCGCGCCTCGGCGCAGATGGCGGTCGTCGCGGTCGCGGGCGTGCTGGTCTACAAGGCGCTGAAGCACCATCTCGTGCGCGAGCGGCCCTACATCACCCAGGCCGGCATCTTCGCGGGCACGCCACCGCTCGATCGCTACAGTTTCCCGTCGGGCCACACGCTCCACGCCGTGTCCTTCACGATGCTCGCGGTGGCGCATTTCCCGGTCCTCGGCTGGGTCCTGATCCCCTTCGCCGTACTGATCGCGGCGTCCCGCGTCGTGCTCGGCCTGCATTACCCGACCGACGTGCTCGCCGGCGGCGCCATCGGCGCCACGCTCGCGCTGGCCGGCCAGCTGCTGCTGACGTTTGCCTGAGGGCCCGGGCGGGCGCGCTGCGCCTGCCCGCAACGCTGCTAAGCTTGTGCGGTGACTTCGCTGCACGCTGCCCCACCGGCTCCCCGCGCCGCGCCTGACCGGCGCACGCTGCTGCACGAGCAGCTGCTCGAGGCGCAGTTCCAGCTTCACGACAGTCACGGCGCGGGCCTTCTGCTGTTGACCACGGGCCTGCCGCTCGCGGGCCGCACCGAGACCGTGGCCCGCCTCGTGCAGTGGCTCAACCCGAAGCTGCTGTCGACCCACGCCCTGCCGGTCGCCGAGGGTCCGTGGCTGGCACCGTGCTTTCGGTACGCTGACTGCGTGCCGGCCCGGGGCCGCATCAGCATCGTCTACGACGGCTGGTACGACGATTTCCTGCGCGCCGAGTCCGGCGGGCAGTTCACGGATGCGGGCCGGCGGCAGGCGCTTGCCTCGATTCGCGCCTTTGAGGCGCTGCTCGCGGCCGACGGCGTGAAGCTTCTGAAGCTGCACGTGCACGCGTCGCGTGCGCACCTTCGAGCGCGTCTTGCCGAGTGCGAGGCGGATCCCGCCCGTCGCTGGCGGGTGCAGCCGACGGACGTGCGCTTCATCAAGCACTACCGGCGCGAAGTGCGTCGCATCCAGTCGCTGCAGCAGCTGACCAGCCGGCCGGGGGCGACCTGGCGGCGTCTGGATGGCGCGCTGCCCCCGGCGCGCCTGCTCTTGTCGGCGGCACGCTGGCTGCGCGCGTCGCTGCGCGCGGCGGCACGCTGGCTGCGCGCCGCGCACCGTGTACCGCGCCCGACCCGGCGACGCATCGTCATGGAGTCCCTGCCGGGCGCCGTGGCGCGGGCGGGCGTCGCACGCCTCGATCGGGCGGCGCTTGAGCGCGAGCTCGCCCTGCAGAGCAGGCGTCGTGCGTTCTCCAGACGCTCGCTCGCCGTGGTGCTCGAAGGGATGGATACCGCGGGCAAGAGCACCGCGGTCCGGCGCATCATCGACGCGCTCGATCCGCGCCAGTACCGGGTCATCCCGGTTGGCTCGCCGACCGCCGAGGAAGCGGCACGCCCCTACCTGCACCGCTTCTGGACCCGGCTGCCGGAGCCCGGCCAGATCACGCTTTACGACCGGTCCTGGTACGGCCGGGTGCTGGTCGAGCGCGTGGACGGGCTGTGCCCGGCCGCGGCCTGGCGGCGGGCGTACGGCGAGATCCGCCAGTTCGAGGCGGATCTCGCTTCTGCGGGCGTCATCCTCCTCAAGTTCTGGCTGTCGGTCGGTCGCGCGGAACAGCTGCGGCGTCTGCGGGAGCGGGCGACCACGCCGACCAAGCGCTACAAGCTCGATCCCAGGGACTGGCAGGCCCGACGGCGCTGGTGGGATTACCAGCTGGCCGCCGACGAGGCGATGGCCGCGACCGACGTTCCGGCAGCGCCGTGGACGGTGCTGCCGGCGGACGACAAGCCGTACCTCAGGCTCGCGCTGCTGAACGCCATCGTCATGCGACTGCGCAGCGAGTTCGGGCCGCCATGAGCCCGGGCTGCAAAGGGACGGGCGTCTGGCGACGGCGGGCGGTGGCCGCGGTGCTTGCTGCGGTGGTCGCGGCGGCGACCGGGGCTGCCCTGTCGGCGCCGGCGCTCGCCGATGAGCCGCTCCCGGCGAGCACCGCGGCCGGGAGCCGGGTCGGACGGCCGCGCATCGGGCTCGTGCTGTCGGGCGGCGGCGCCCGGGGTCTCGCCCACGTCGGTGTGCTGAAGGA
>CAITAM010000393.1 GCA_903890265.1 uncultured Pseudomonadota bacterium
CGACGTGGTCGAGGCCGCCTGCTTTGCCACGGGCGCACTCTCGGTCACGCTGAGCGACGGCGCGGACACGCCGATACTCGAGCCCAAGCCCGGCACGACCCCGCTGTGGCCCGCCGTGCGCCTCGCGGCACTCTACGCGGCCGATACCGACCAGGCACAGCTGACCGACGCCCTTGAGGGCGAACTCGGCGACCGCATGCCACGACCGGAGTACCGCGCCATCGAGGACCGGGTCTGGGAGCGCGAGTGGCTGAAAGACTTTCACCCGCAGCGGCACGGCAGGCGGCTGTGGATCTGCCCCGGCGGGCAACCGCCGCCGGCGGATGCTGTCGACCCCGTGATCGTCTGGCTGGACCCGGGGCTGGCGTTCGGCACCGGCACGCACGCGACGACCGCGCTGTGCCTTGAGTGGCTGGACGAAGTGCCGCTGGCCGGGACGCGGTTGTTCGACGTCGGTTCGGGCTCGGGCATACTCGCGATTGCAGCGCTGCAACTCGGCTGCGCCCAGGCTGTCGCCATGGACATCGACCCACAGGCACTGATCGCCAGTCGCGAGAATGCCGAACGCAACGGGGTGGCCGACCGCCTGATCGTGCAGCCGGCAGAGGACCCGTGGGGCGAGGGCTATGACATCGTGGTCGCGAACATCCTGGCCGAACCGCTGATCGAGCTGGCACCCGACATCGCGCGCGTCACGCGACCGGGCGGTCGCCTCGTGCTGTCAGGCCTGCTCGCGGCACAGGCAGAGGTCGTGGCGGCGGCGTATGCGCCGTTCTTTGCCATCGAGCCGGTGCGCGAGCGCGGCGACTGGGCGGCGCTCGCCGGCCAGCGCCGGCACTGAGGCAAGCGCGTGTACACGCAGTGTCCCGAGTGCGGGACGGTGTTCAAGGTCACACCGGACGTGCTGCGCGCGGCGCGCGGCGTGGTCCGTTGTGGCGTGTGCGATGCCACCTTCAATGCGGTGCAGAGCCTGTCCGACCGGCCGTCGCTGCCGGCGCGCGCGCAGCCGGCGCCGGGATCTGGCGAGCCCGAAGCACCCAGCCCCTCGGGCCTCAGCGAGTTGCACGCCAAGGTCGCGGCCCTCCAGGCCGGGCGGCCGGCGGCGGACGAGCCGACAGGCCGGCATCGCGCGCTCAACGAGGCGGACATCGACGACGCCTCCGCCGCCGATCTCGAGTTCGACGCCGAGTCCACCGACTGGAACACCGTGTTCGTCGCGCCGCGCCCACCCGAGCGCGGCGCCCTGCAGGAGTTCACGCACCCGCCCGCCGGCCGCACCGACAGCCCGCGCGAGGACGATGCCGGCGATGACGACGACGATGCCACGGACGACCCCCGTCGCCGCCCGGCCGCGGCATCCGGGCGGCCGGACCCGGCAAACTACGCACAACTGTTCCGCCAGACCGCGGCGGCGGCCGCGGGCGTGCAGCAGAAGGCGGCGCAGGGCCGGGCCCTGGCGGCCGGCGCGCCGGCCGTCGCACCCGCAACCGAAGCGGCCGACGACGCCGTCACGATCGCCCGCCGCCAAAGGCGCGACACGCCGACCGACGCCGAGCTGAGCGCGTGGCTCGCACGCGATCGCCGCCTCGCCCCCACCGGGCGTCACGACGGGGCGCCGGCGACGACAGCGCGCGCCGACGACACGCCGAGGTCCCTGCCGACCGGCAGCGCGGCCGGGCCCGAGCAGGCCGCGCACGACCACGACGCGCACGAGTACGGCGCGTACGAGGACGACGGGCAGGATGATGAAGCGCACCGCGAGACCGCGCTCGAGCCCGCACCGCTCACCGAGCAGACGGACGAGTTCGGGCCCGAGGCCGAGCGGCCGGCACCGCTTTCGATCACGCTGCCGGACCCACCGGAACCCGGTCACTACGGGCTCGCCGTCCTGCTGTTTACCCTGCTGCTGTGCCTGCAGGTCGCCCACTTCGAGCGTGAATCGCTCGCCGAGCTGCCGTTCGCCGGGCCGCTCGTCAGCCGCTTTTACGAGTCGATCGGCCTGCCGATCGAACCGCGCTGGTCGCTCACCGACTACGACGTCAAGCAGCTCGGTGCGGCAGGCGAGGTGCCGGGGACACTGCGAGTCCTCGCCCGGCTGCAGAACCGCGCGGCACGGCCGCAGCCCTACCCGCTGCTGCGGGTGACCATTCTCGACCGCTTCGAAACGAAGCTCGGCCGGCGCGAGTTCACGCCCGCCGAATACCTGCCGAGTCGGCGTCGCCCGCCGGGGCTCCTCGGCCCCGAGCAGCGCGTGGACGCGGACCTGCTGCTCGCCGATCCGGGCAAGGACGCGGTCAGTTTCGAGCTCGATGTCTGCCTCGTGTTGCGCGGTCGCCTCGTCTGCGCCGAGGACCAGCGGCTGACGCCATGAACATCGCGCACTTTCGCCTCGAGGCTGGGCTTGCGCTCGCGCCGATGGCCGGGGTGACCGACCGCCCGTTCCGCCAGCTGTGCCGCCGGCTCGGCGCGTCGATCGCCGCGTCCGAGATGGTCACCTCGGACGTTCGCCTCTGGCACACCGACAAGTCCCGGCGGCGCATGGACCACAGCGGCGAACCTTCGCCGCGCGTGGTGCAGATCGCCGGTGGCGATGCGGCGATGATGGCGGACGCCGCCCGCCGCAACGCCGACGCGGGCGCCGAGATCATCGACATCAACATGGGCTGTCCGGCCAAGAAAGTCTGCAACAAGGCGGCGGGCTCGGCGCTGCTGCAGCACGAAGCGCTGGTGGCCGAGATCCTCGCGGCGACCGTGGCCGCGGCTGGCGTTCCGGTCACGCTCAAGATTCGCACCGGCTGGGATCCCGAGCACCGCAACGGCGTGACGATCGCGCGGATCGCCG
This sequence comes from uncultured Pseudomonadota bacterium, assembly GCA_903890265.1. GTDB lineage: Bacteria > Pseudomonadota > Gammaproteobacteria > Steroidobacterales > Steroidobacteraceae > CAIKMS01. Next base: position 2,843 of record CAITAM010000393.1, read on the forward strand.
AAGACTGCGGCATCGCAGCACTCGCCGTGCACGGCCGGACCCGCAGCGACATGTACCAGGGCGCAGCGGAGTACGACACCATCCGCGCCATCAAGGCCGCCGTGCGGATCCCGGTTTTCGCGAACGGCGACATCGACTCGGCGGACAAAGCTCAGGAGGTGCTCGAATACACGGGTGCCGACGGCGTCATGATCGGCCGGGCGGCGCTCGGCGCTCCGTGGGTATTTACCGGCATCCGCCACGCGCTGAGCGGGCGAGCGGCGGCGGCGGCCCCACCGACGGCGGCCGAAGTGCGTGATATCATCCTCGCCCACCTCGACGACCTGTACGCCTTCTACGGCGAGTACACCGGTCCCAGGGTGGCTCGCAAGCACCTGGGCTGGTACCGCGATTCGGTGCTGGCGCTGACCGGACGGTCCGCGCCGCTCCCTGAACCGTCGGCCGACAACCCGGAATGCACGCAGCTCTATGCCCTCGCCCGTGAGACCGATGCGGTGGGCCTGCAGCGCGAGCGGGTGAGGGACTGGTTGTCAGCCGTTTGGCCGGATGGCACCGCGCTGACCGGGCAGCGGGACGGCACGGCGCGCCGCGCGGGCTGATGCCGCGGCGATCGCGCGCCGGCACGGCCGGCGATGAGGGTCGACCCTGACGGGTGACCGGGACGAAAGAGTACAGGACCTCGCACAGAATGCCGGGGGGCAGTGGGTGCGAAGGAGCCGAACCGACGGGGGAGCCCTCGATGGCCAACGCCAAGTCGCCGGCGCGCAAGCGCCGACCTATCGCCGTCCGCCCGCCGTCGCGGGCGGTGCTGAAGGACATGCCGCTGCGTGAGCAGACCGAAGCGGCACTCGGCGCTTACTTCGACAAGCTGAACGGCCACAAGCCCGCAAGGCTATACGAGCTCGTGCTGCGCGAAGTCGAGGAGCCGCTGTTCCGTACCGTGCTGACCTATGCCGAGGGCAACCAGAGTCACGCGGCGGAGATACTCGGGATCAACCGCGGCACGCTGCGCAAGAAAATGAAGGACTACGGCCTGTAGCCGGGGTGGATGAGCCGTGAACACTACTGAAAGCCGTTCCCTGCAGCCGGTCCGCCGCGCGCTCCTGTCGGTGTCTGACAAGACCGGCATCGTCGACCTCGGCCGCGCGCTGGCCGCGCTCGGCGTCGAGATCCTCTCCACCGGCGGTACCGCGCGCGCGCTCGCCGCGGCCGGCGTGTCGGTCACCGAGGTGTCGAGCTATACGGGTTTCCCGGAAATCATGGACGGCCGGGTAAAAACCCTGCACCCGCGCGTGCACGGCGCCCTGCTCGGCCGCCTGCCGCAGGACGCGTTGGTGATGGCCGAGCACGGCATCGAGCCGATCGATCTCCTGGTCGTCAACCTCTACCCCTTCGAGAGCACCGTCGCGCGGGCGGACTGCACGTACGAGGAGGCCGTGGAGGACATCGACATCGGCGGACCGGCGATGCTGAGGGCGGCCGCCAAGAACCATGCACGGGTCGCCGTCGTGGTCGATCCCGCCGACTACGCGCCGCTGCTCGCGGCGCTTCGTGCCGGCGGCACCGACGAGGCGCTCAGGCGTGCGCTCGCGCAGAAGACCTACGCGCACACCGGCCGCTACGACAGCGCGGTGGCCACGTGGCTGGCCGGCCAGCTGACGCCGGCAGCGTCCGCGGACTTCCCCGCAGAACTTGCGCTGCGATTCGAGAAGATCGCCGACCTCCGCTACGGCGAGAACCCGCACCAGCGCGGCGCGTTCTACCGCGATCCGGCGAGCGGCGTCGCCGCCGTGGCCAATGCCCGCCAGCTGCAGGGCAAGGAGCTGTCGTACAACAACATCGCCGATGCCGACACGGCCCTCGAGTGCGCGCGCCAGTTCGCGGCCCCCGCCTGCGTCATCGTCAAGCACGCGAACCCCTGCGGTGCCGCCATCGGCCGCGACGCGCACGCCGCCTACAGCGCAGCCTACCGGACCGATCCGACGTCCGCCTTCGGCGGTGTCATCGCCTTCAATCGTCCGCTCGACGCGGCAACGGCCACGGCCATCGTCGGCAACCAGTTCGTCGAAGTCATCATCGCCCCGGACGCCACGCCAGAGGCGCTCGACATCACGGCCGCGAAGCAGAACGTGCGCGTCCTCGTCACCGGCCCGCTGCCGGCGGGGCTTGCCGGCGGACGCGAGGTGCGCAGCGTCGGCGGCGGCCTCCTGGTGCAGGACCGCGACGTCGCGCCACTGGCACCGGGCAGCCTGCGGGTCGTGTCCGCGCGGGCGCCGAGCGCGGCCGAGCTGGCCGACATGGAGTTCGCGTGGGCTGTCGCCCATTTCGTGAAGTCGAACGCCCTGGTGTTTGCGAAGGACGGCGCGACGCTCGCCGTCGGCGCGGGCCAGATGAGCCGCATCGACTCCTGCCGCATCGCGACGCTGAAAGCCCAGGAGGCGGGCCTGTCGCTCAGCGGCGCGGTACTCGCCTCCGATGCCTTCTTTCCGTTCCGCGACGGCCTCGACCTCGCGGCGCAAAGCGGCATTGGCGCCGTCATCCAGCCCGGCGGCAGTCTGCGCGATGCCGAGGTCATCGCGGCGGCCGATGAGCACGGCCTCGCCATGGTGTACACCGGCCTGCGCCACTTCAGGCACTGACCGTGCGGGTACTCGTCGTCGGCGGCGGCGGTCGCGAACACGCGCTGGCCTGGAAGCTCCGCCAGTCGCCGCGCGTCACGGCGGTCGTCGTCGCACCCGGCAATGCCGGCACCGCGCTTGAACCCGGCATTGAGAATGTCGCGATCGCCGCCGACGACATCGACGGACTGCTCGCCTTCGCCACCAGCGCCGGCATCGACCTGACCGTCATCGGCCCGGAAGGTCCGCTCGTGAAGGGCATCGTCGACCGGTTCTCCGCAGCAGGCCTGCGCTGCTTCGGACCGGGCGCCGCGGCGGCGCGGCTCGAGGGCTCCAAGGCCTACGCCAAGGAATTCCTGACGACGAACGGGATTCCGACAGCCGCGTACGCGCTCTTCACGGCCACGAGCTTTGACGCCGACTGGGTGCGCCGGCAGCGCCTGCCGCTGGTCGTCAAGGCCGACGGGCTCGCGGCCGGCAAGGGCGTGGTGATTGCGGCCACCCATGCCGAGGCGATAGCCGCCGCCGAAGCCATGTTCGCCGGCACCTTCGGCGCTGCCGGACGGGAAGTGGTGATCGAGGAATTCCTGAGCGGTGAAGAGGCCAGCTTCATCGCGATCGTCGACGGGCTGGACATCCTGCCGCTCGCCACCTCGCAGGATCACAAGCGCCTCGCCGATGGCGATCGGGGCCCGAACACCGGTGGCATGGGTGCCTACTCACCCGCACCGGTCGTCACGCCGGCCATCCACGAACGGGTAATGGCCGAGGTGATGCGACCGACGGTGCACGCGTTGCAGGCGCGGGGCATCCACTATCGCGGCTTCCTGTACGCGGGGCTCATGATCGCGGCCGACGGCACGCCGAACGTACTGGAGTTCAACTGCCGGTTCGGTGACCCGGAAACGCAGCCGGTGCTGATGCGCCTCGAGTCGGATCTCGTGGAGCTGCTCGAGGCGGCGCTCTCGGGCCGCTTGCAGGGCACCCCGTGCCGCTGGGATCCGCGGCCGGCCGTCGGCGTGGTGCTCGCTGCCCACGGCTACCCGGAGACGGTGCGCACCGGCGATCCCATCCACGGGCTCGCCACCGCCGCCGCGCTGCCCGGCAAGGTGTTTCACGCCGGCACCCGGCAGAGCGACGGGCAGACGCTGACCAGTGGCGGGCGGGTGCTGTGCGCTACCGCGCTCGGCGACGGCATCGCCGCCGCACGGGACCGGGCCTACGCCCTCGTCGCCGCGGTGGACTTTGCCGGCTGCCAGTTCCGGCGCGATATCGCCTACCGGGCCCTCGCCCGCGCCGGGACCGGCTGAGCGCGGCCGCTCAGGCGGCGAGCGGCAGCTCGAGCACCACACGCAGTCCGCCGGCGGTGCGGTTCTCGGCCCGCGCGCTGCCGTGGTGCGCGCGCAGGACGCGATCCGTGATGGCGAGCCCCAGTCCGTCCCCACCCGACTCACGGGCGCGCGACTCGGCGACCCGGTGGAAGGGCGCGAAGATGCGCGCGAGCTCGGCCTCCGGCACCCCGGCCCCCTGGTCGTCCACCACCACGCGGACAAGGCCTGCGGCCGCGTCGGTGCCGAGCTCGAGGGCAACGGTCGTCCCGTCCGCGGTGTAGCGCAGGGCGTTGCGTACCACGTTCTCGACCGCGCTCGCGAGCAGCGTGGCATCGCCAAGGACCACCACCGGCTCAGGCGGCGGCGCCCAGTCCACGGCGATGCCGCGCGCCTGGCCCTCGAACGAGGCGTCGCGCGCGATGTTGTCGATGATCTCCCGCATGTCGACCCGCTCGGTCACGAGCCGCACCGTCTCCGGGCCGAGCCGCGACAGCATGAGAATCTGGCCGATGAGCCCGTTCAGCCGCTCGGTCTCGAGTTCCATCCGCTCGAGCTGTGTCCCGACGTTGGCGCCTGGCTGACGCGCAAGGCCGAGTGCGACGCGCATGCGCGCAAGCGGCGAGCGCAGCTCGTGCGACACGTCCTGCAGCAGCCGCTCCTTGGTGTCGACGAGGGACTGCAGCCGATCCGCCATCGCATCGAAATCGCGCGCCAGTCCGCCGAGCTCGTCGCCGCGACGGCTGACCGTGCCGGCAACGCGCGCGCCGAGGTTGCCGCTTGCGAGCTCGCGGGTCGCCCGGGCAAGGTCAGCAACCGGCCCCGAAATCGAGCGCGTCAGCCAAAAGCTCGCGACCCCGGTGACGGACAGCGCGAGCAACAGGAGCGCGACACGGGCCCACGGCAGCTCGAACGGCGCCACCATGCCCCGGTGCGGCAGAACGATCAGCCGGTATTCGCTGCCGTTGGCACTCACCAGCACCGGCAGCGGCCGTGGCGGTAACAGCCGCGCGGCCAGCGGTGGCGGTGGCAGGTCGCCGGGCTTCGCACTCTCCTGCTGGCCGTGCTCGACGATCCAGGCCGCGCGCGGCGGCAGCGGTCGCTTCAGAAGCTCGTGGCCGTCCGCGTCGAGCACGAAGATGTGATACCCGGGATGCCGGGCCATCGCCGACGTGAGCCACGCGGCCAGCCCTCTTTCACCGCCGTCGCCAAGCGCCCGGGTGGCCTCGGCCGCGAGATGCGCCGGCGCTCGACCCGCGTCGTCGCTGCGCTCGAGCAGCACGATCCAGGTCAGCCCCACGGCGCCGATCACGAGCGCAATCATCACGGCCCAGAACGAGCCGAGGATCCGCAGGTACAGGCGGCTCACGACGCCCCCGGCTGCGTCATGAGGTAACCCGCTCCGCGAATCCCGCGAATCTCCGGGTCACCCACGGCACCGAGGCCAAGCTTGCGGCGCAGATTACTGACGTGCGTGTCGACGCTGCGGTCGTAGAGTTCGAGCGCACGGCCAAGGGCCTGTTCGGTGAGCTGCTCGCGGCTGACCACCCGGCCGACCGAGCGCATCAGAATTTCCAGTACCCGAAACTCGGCCCCGGTCAGGACCACCACGGCGTCGCGTACCTTGACCGTGTGGCGCGGCACGTCGAGGAACACCGGTGGTACCGTGATCACCTCCTCCGTCGCACCGCGGGGCTCGGCGCTCCGACGCAGCACCGCTCGCAGCCTCGCGACCAGCTCGCGCGGATTGAACGGCTTCGGCAGGTAGTCGTCAGCGCCAAGTTCAAGCCCGACGATCCGGTCCACGTCATCGCCACGCGCCGTCAGCATCAGCACCGGCGGCGCCGCAGGCTGCGCCCGCAGGCCGCGCAGGAGATCCAGTCCGGTGGTGCCCGGCAGCATGACGTCGAGCACGACAGCGTCGTAGCGCGTACCGCCAGCCAGCAGCTCGGCCGCCTGCGTGCCGTCGTGGCACACGGCGATCGCGAATCCCTCGTTCCCGAGGTATTCGTTGAGCATGGCGGTGAGCTCGCGATCGTCGTCGACGAGCAGCAGTCGGGTCGTTTCTCGGGTGTCCATGGCGACATGGTGCAGCGGCCTGCGTCGTCTGTCACCGGCTGTCGGCGCGCTTCACGGATCTTTGCCGGCGCCGCGCCGATCTTTACCCTGGCGCGGTGGTATCCGCTCATCCGACGGGCGCATCCTTTGCTTCACCCGGGACGGCCGAGGCCGAACCGCTGATCGAATCCCCGATCGCCACGGAGTACCGACGATGATCCGAAGCCAACTCAACCGATACACACGACCACTAGCCATCGCAACGCTTGCCTTGATAACCACCACTGCCATCGCCGGTGACTGGACACCGCCCGCCGGCCCCGACGGCGTGCCGCCGCACGGTCAGCACTGGGGCCCGCCGGGCGGTGGCGGCATGGCCGCGCACATGGTCCTGAAACACGCCTCGCAGCTCGGTCTCTCGTCCGAGCAGGTCGACACCATCAAGGGCTTCGCGGCGAGCGCCAGGACCTCGAGCGAGCCGATGCACAAGCAGATGAAAGCACAGATGATGGCGCTCATGACGACCACGCCGGACGACCCGAACTACAGCACGGTGGTCGCAACCGCGGCACAGACGATCGGCAGCCTGACCAGCCAGGCAATCACGCAGGAAAGCCAGGTCCGGTCCCAGGTCTGGTCGGTACTGACGGCCGCGCAGCGCGCCAAGCTGACGGAAATGCAGGCGACCATGCACAAGTACGCAGAGCTGCACGCCCCGCCACCGGCGAACTGAGCCGTTGACGCTCGACGGTAGGTCACGTCCGGACCTGCCGCCGTTACGGCTGGCCACTCCGATAAGGGGTCACCGGGAGGAACCCGGACAACGCAGCGCCCGCCGCACTACGGGCCCCGCAACTTGTTGGTCGCGGGGCTTTTTTACGCAGTCATTCCACGCCAATATGCCTTGGTCGTGACCATCAGGGTAGCGTCGCGCCCGCCAGCGATTATCGTCCGCTTCCGGCCCCAAAGCGGACCTCCCGTCGGTCGAATTGGTCGCCTGTAAGCGGACCTTCCCGGACGGCAGCTAAGGATCGGAGCCGGCCGATGTTGTGCGGGGCAGCAATTGGGTCCATGACAGGCACCGGCCCCTGCGACATGATCTCCTAAGACTGGCGGACCGATCCGCCACTCAGGTTCAAACGACGCAATCGACCGGTCGAGTTGCACACGGCGTACAGTGTCGCGGTCAACAGGCCATTCACCGCACACGGGACTTAGCTATGAACGTAACTGACGCCCTCCACCGCGCGCTGATCGCCCTTACAACAGCTGCTGTTGCGACGTCAGTCCCTCTCTCCAGCGATGCCTGTACGCGAGCGCTCTACATAGCCAAGGACGGCACCGTGATGGTGGGACGCTCCATGGACTGGGGTGAGGATATGATGTCCAACATGTGGGTCTTGCCACGCGGAATGCAGCGTGATGGCCGGGGCGGCAAGAACACGATCTCGTGGGTGTCGAAATACGGAAGTCTTATCGTAACCGCCTACGATATTGGCACCGCAGAGGGAATGAACGAGAAAGGGCTCGTCGTCAATGAGCTAGCACTGGTGGAGTCCAATTACGGCAAGCCCGCCGTGGGCGCGAAGGTTATCTCGTTAAGCACGTGGCCGCAGTACGTGCTCGACAACCACGCCACGGTTGCCGAGGCCGTAGCAGATCTCAGCAAAGAGACGTTTCGCGTACAAACCGTCCTGCTTGCTAACGGTCGGCCAGCCAACATGCATCTCGTTATATCGGACGCGACCGGTGACTCGGCAGTGTTTGAATACGTCGATGGCAAGTTGGTTATCCATCATGGCAGGCAATACAAGGTCGTGACCAACTCTCCAACTTACGACAAGCAACTGGCGATCATGGAGTATTGGAAAGATGCCGGTGGCCTCGAAAAATCGCTACCTGGCACTTCGCGAGCCGCGGACCGGTTCGTGCGGACGAACTACCTTCTCGGCGCGCTGCCTACCGAGGAATCCAAGAAATACATCAGTGGATCGCCGCAACAGAAGTTCCAGTTTCAGGCCGCAATGTCCGTGTTGTCGCTGATGCGCAGCGTCGGAACACCGCTGGGGTATTCTCTCGAAGAGCAGCCGTGGGTTTCCTCGACAATTTGGCGCACCGTCAGCGACAGTTCCAACCGTGTCGTGCTGTTCGATTCTGCCATGGCTCCCTCCACCTTCTGGGTACGCCTGGACGACCTTGATTTAAAGCCAGGCGCACCTGTGAAAAAGCTCGTGCTGGCGGGCGGCAAGACTTACAGCGGCAATGCCGTGGATCACTTTGTAGACGCAAAGCTCTTCACGTTCCAAGATTTAACGGACGTAGCTCCAGCGAAGTAAGCCGGCGTACCGGCATCCAATGATCGATTGCCGGCGCCCCCATCGGAAGGAACTAAAATGCACCTTCCGAGAGCGGACTTTCACGGACGTCCGGAAGGGGTCTAGGTCGTGTGAAAACACACCTGATTTAGCGGGCGGTTAGGTAAGATCAGGTTATCGTCACGACGTGAGATTGCTATGAAGCGATTCGTCGAAGGTGAGAACCGCACGCAGAGCACGCTGTTCCCCGAGAGCCTCG
>CAITAM010000394.1 GCA_903890265.1 uncultured Pseudomonadota bacterium
GATGACGAGGCGCATTATTACCTCTGGGTGGAGGCCGCCGTGCGCGCAGTCATGGACCCCGGGACCTTCGCGCCGTTCGCGCGCCGTTACGGGTTCACGCTGCCACCCACCGTCGGCAGTCGCCACCACCTCTACGCCGCAGAAGCCGTCGCCACCGTGGCGGCAGCGCTCGACCGTCCGCCGGCCGAGGCCGCCGCGCAGATCGAGGCGGGCCGGCGGCTGCTCACCGCGCAGCGCCGCGGCCGTGCCCCGCCCGATCGCGACGAATCCTCCCTGACCGCGTCGAACGCGCTGATGGTCCGCTGCCTCGCCACGCTTGCGCGGCGCTTCGGCCGTGACGATTTCGGACTGGCGGCGGCACGGCTCGTCACGCGGATCCGCACGCACGCCTTCAGGGAGGGCCGGCTCACGCCGACGCTCCGCGGCTACGGAACCGGCAGCCTCGCCGACCATGCCCTGCTCGCCGAGGCCCTGCTCGAATTGCTGCAGTGGCGCTACGACGCCGCCGATCTCGCGCTGCTGATCGATCTCGCCGACACGTTGCTGCGGCGCTTCGAGGCCGCCGACGGCGGGTTCTACAGCGCCCCGCACGACGCGGACGCGCACCTCGTCCGCCTGCGCCCGCTGGCCGACGAACTCCTGCCGTCCGCCAACGGCGTGGCGGCGAGGCTGCTGCTGCGCCTCGGGCATCTACTCGGGGAGGATCGCTACCTGCGCGCCGCCTCGGCCGCCCTGGCCTTTGCGCTGGGCGCCATGGCCAGCCAGCCGCTCGCGCATGCCACGCTCATCGATGCCGCCGAGGAAGCCGGACGGTTACCGGAGCTCGTCGTCGTGCGCGGTACGGCGGAGGTGATCGCTGACTGGCGTGCGTCACTCGCGCTGTTGTACGCGCCACACCGGCTCGTGCTTCCCGTCCCTGCCGGCGCCGCGGGCCTGCCGCCCGCCCTCGCGAGGTGCCGCGCCCATGCGCAGACCGTGGCGTACCTTGCCGATGCCAGGGATCCGGGTCCGGTCTCGTTCACCCCCTACTACTCGCTCGGCGAACTGCTGGTCGCGCTCAAGCCTGAGCCGGCGGCCGGGTAAGCCGGTCCAGTTCCTCCCCGATGCGCCGCGCCAGCAGCCGGTCGCGGGTCGCATCGAACGGCGGCGCGGCCGACCAGTCATAGGCCCACGGAATCGCCGTCGCCAGTGCCTGCGGCTCGTCCGCGTAGCGCGGGAAGATGTGGGCGTGCAGGGCAGGCTCGAGGTTGCCGAAAATCGCGTAATTGCAGCGCTTCGCACCGGTCACGGCGAGCAGGGCGTCGCCGACCGCCGCCATGTCGCTCAGGAATTGCGCGCGGCCCTCCTCGTCCAGGCTGTTGAGGTCCGCGCACACGGGGTCCGGTAACAGCAGGCAGTAGCCCGACAGCACCTGGGGATCACCGAGCACGACCCAGCCGGAGCGCAGCCTCGCGACCACGGTGGGCTCGCGGCCCTCGTTCAGGGCGGCGACGCGGCGGTGGATCGCGGTATCGCCCGAGCGATGAGGCTTCGTCACGGCCGGCTCACGGTGGCACCCGGACACCGAGCAACTCGAGTTCGCGCGCGGTGTCGGCGGCATCACGATGGACGATGCCCGACCAGCCGCGGGCCCGGGCCGCGGCGATGTTCGCCGGTCGGTCGTCGATGAAGACGGTGCGCCCGGGCTCGAGGCCGAAGCGCTCCTCCGCAGCCGCGTAGATCGCGGGGTCCGGTTTCAGCGTACCTACCGTGTAGGAGGCGATCGAGCCGTGCCCGAGACTCGGTATGGCGAACGCTGCCTCGAGATGGGCCCAGTGCAGGTCGCCCATGTTCGAGAGCAGGAAAACGCGGTAATTCCGCGTGGCTTGGCGGGCAAGGTCCAGCATTCGCTCGTCGGGGTAGTACATCGAGTTCCAGGCGCGGTGCAGCTCGCCGGTCGCCGGCTGGCGCGCGCCGCGACTCGCGATGCGATCGAGGAACTGCGGGCCGCGGATCTCGCCTCGCTCGTGCGCGTCGAGGTCGACGGCCCGGCAGAAATCCTCCATGTCGGACACGTCGGCACCGTGCGCGCGCATGTAGGCCAGAAAAGGCTCGTAGTCGGCGCCGATCAGTACGAGACCCACGTCAAAGACGAGCGTATCCGGCGCGGTGCGGCTCATGTCGATCAGCCCTCAGACGTCCAGCCGCTCGAGGAACCGGAGCCCTTCGGCATCCGCTGCCGAGCGGCGCAGCACGAAGTTGAAGAAATCGAGGTTCGTGCACAGCGCAAGATCCTCGAGCGGCGCGTAGGTCGCGGCAGGGTCGTGGAATTTCGCGGCAGCCGGCGAGTCCGTCAGGGCGGCGATCAAGGCGCGCTCGTCGATTGCCTGACCGGTCAGGCGCGCCGCCAGGATACTCGCGCAGGCATCGTCCTCGGTACAGCGCTCGCGCGCCTGCCAGCCCATCCGGACCAGCGTGACCGCTTGAGGCGCTCGCCGCTGCACGTAACGCACGATGGCAGCCGCGTTGACCAGACTGCCGGTCAGTACCTCGTCCGCGCCGTCGCAGGCGACCAGGCCCTGCGTCCCGGAGTGCGTGGTATGCACCAGCACCCGACCGGACACGTCAGCCTGCGTGATGTCGTGCGGCGAGTTGCCGAAATCAAAGCCGAGGGGCGGACGGGCATCACGCTCGCCGCAGACGAGCCAGCCCGGGTGTGCGACCTTGAGCGAGAGGGCCTCCTCGACGCCGGCGACGGGCAGGACCCGCGCCCCGGCGGCAACCGCGTACGGCGCGAAACTGAAGGCCCTGAACACGTCGATCACGACGGCGATGCCACGGGCTTGTGCCGCGCCGGCGACGAAATCGGTGACCTCAACCCGCATGCGCCCCCCCGGCAGCCCGGACGCGGGCAACATCCTCGGCGCGAACCGCCGGTGCGTGGTTGCCGAAGTAACTGCGGACATGGGTGAGTATCTGCGCCAGCGCTTCGTCACTGAGCCCGGCGTAGGCGGGCATCACGGCGGGATAGCGCCGCGGTACCGGACCGCCATCGCGCACGCCGTACATCACCCACCGGGCGAGCGGCTCGACGGGGCCGGTGACCAGCGCACTGCCCGCAAGCGCCGGGCGCAGGCCTTCGCGCGCGCTGCCATCCGCCTGATGGCACGCGAGGCAGTAGCGGGCATAGAGCGCCGCGCCACTCAGCGTGGCATCCGACGGCGCGGAAGGACCCGAGCAGGCGGCGAGGGTCGCGAGGACCGTGGCGAGGACGGTGGCAAGGCCCGCCGCTGCGCTGCGTGTCCGCACCTCAGCCCGCCCAGGTGCGTGGCCGACCCGTGTCCAGATGAACGAACCCGGATGCGCGGTAGTAACCGACCCCGCCCCGGCCAAGGGCAAGGCCGATGTCGCGCAGCCGCGCGATATCGCAGCCGGCGAGGCGCACGTCGATCGCCCGGCCCTCGATGTGCAGGGAGTGGGCGGCGACACCGTGCGAGTGTTCATGCAGCATCGCGTTGGTCGCCGGCGAGCGGTAACCCGAGATCACCTCGAACTCCGGCTCGCGATCGGCGTGCACGGCCGCCGCGTGGAGAAGATCGAGCAGC
>CAITAM010000395.1 GCA_903890265.1 uncultured Pseudomonadota bacterium
CATGGATATCCTGAGCATCATTGGTGTCGTGCTGGCGAGTATCGCCATCATCGGCGGCAGCATTCTGAAGGGCAGCGGAGTGAAGGCGCTCCTCGGCCCGGCGGCGTTCGTCATCGTCGTCATTGGCACTTTCGCCGCCATTACGCTGCAGACGCCGCTCAAGACCTTCATGCGTGCGATGTCGATTGCCAAGTGGGTATTCAAGCCGCCGGTCGCCGATAGCGCCGCCATCATCGCCAAGATCGTCGACTGGAGTAACACCGCCCGCAAGCAGGGACTCCTCGGCCTTGAATCCGCCGTCGAGACCGAGCAGGACGAGTTCATGAAAAAGGGCCTGCAGGCCCTGGTTGACGGCGGCGAGCCGGACGCCATCCGGACGGTTCTCGAGGTCGAGCTTGAAACCCGCACGCACGGCGACACCGCGGCGGCGAAGGTGTTCGAGGGAATGGGCATCTACGCACCGACGCTCGGCATCATCGGCGCCGTCATGGGCCTCATGGCCGTCATGCAGAACCTGTCCGATCCGTCGAAGCTCGGCCACGGCATCGCGGCGGCGTTCATCGCCACGATTTATGGGATCGGCTTCGCCAATCTCATGTTCCTGCCGATGGCGAACAAGCTGAAGTCCATCATCCACGACCAGACCCAGATGCGCATGATGTGCATCGAGGGGATCATCTCCATCGCCCAGGGCGAGAATCCGCGCAACATCGAACAGAAGCTGCACGGCTACCTGCACTGACGCGCTGACTGTGCCGCGCTGATCCGATCGCACCGAGCTTTGCACTATGGCCAAGGGAAAGAAGCACGAGGAACACGTCAATACGGAGGCCTGGGCCATTCCGTACGGCGACCTCGTGACCCTGCTGCTGGCACTCTTTGTCGTGCTGTATTCGACGTCCTCGGTGAACCAGGGCAAATACCGTGTACTGGCCGAGTCGCTGGTCGCCGCTTTCCGCGGCCAGCCCAGCACGAGTACGCCGGTGCAGATCAATAAGCCCGCGTCGGGCAAGGCGGGCGACACGAACATGTCCGGCGTGCGCCCGACGGCGCTGATGAAAATGGCGCCGCCGAAAAAGGCGGTCGAGGCGCAGGATACCCACGACGCGCGCAGCAATGCGGTCGGCAATACCGGGGTTTACTCGAATGCCGGAACCGAAGAGGACACGCCCGACGCCAAGGATCACCCCGCGACCCGTGGCGGCTCGTCGAAGGAGCCACCGCTGCAGTACATGGCGAACGCGATCAAAAAAGCACTGTCGGATCTGATCGCCAAGGACGCGGTCCGGGTTCGTCAGGGTGATCACTCGCTCGAGGTGGAGCTGCGCACCGACGTGTTGTTCCCGAGTGGCGTGGCGCAGCTCGATCCCGGCGCGCGGGCCGTGATCGCGCAGATTGCCGAGATCATCAAGCCATTCCCGAACACGGTTCGGGTCGAGGGACACACCGACAACCGGCCCATCACGACCGCCATCTTCCCGTCCAACTGGGAGCTGTCGGCGGCGCGCGCGGCGAACGTCGTCCAGCTCTTCACCCAGAGCGGCATCGAGCGCGAGCGGATGATGGTGGTCGGCTTTGGCGAGAACCGGCCGGTCGCGGACAACGGCACCCTCGAGGGTCGCAACGCGAACCGCCGCGTCATCATTGTCGTCAGCGAGGAGGCGAAGCCCGGCGCGGACGACGAGGCGCGCGACGCGCTGACGCCGGACGAGCTCGCCGCCAACGCACCGGCCGCCGGCACGCCAGGAGCCACCGTGCTGAGCGGACTTGCGCGCCGCCCGGCGCCCGGGGCCGCCCCCGTCGCCGGCCGCCCGCCGGTGTCGCTGATCGTCCTGCCCGATATCCGGACCGGCCAGTTTCCGGGCGGTGGCGGCGCCGCGCCGGCGCCGGCCCCGTCCGGTCATCATTAGACATAACCCAAGGGAGACGCCCCATGGTCCTGACCCAACTCGGCGCGCTGGCGCTTTATATAGGGGTGGTGCTGCTCGCGGGAGGGGCGGCGCTCGTGGTCCACTGGCGGCTCTCGCGCCGTGCCGCCGCCGCCCTCGGTACCCTGCAGTTCGAGCTCGCGACGGCGCATCATGCGCAGCAGCAGCAGGTGCGACTGCAACAGGAGCTCCTCGACCGCCTCGACCGGGTGACCGCGAGCTGCGAGCGCCTCGAGGAGCGGCTTGAGAGGCTGGAATTGCGCGGCGGCGAGCGCTCCTACGGTCGCGCGATCGCGCTTGCCCAGCGCGGCGGGGAAACCGAGGACCTCATCCGCGATTTTGGCTTGTCCAAGGCCGAGGCCGAGCTCGTGTCGGTCGTTCATGCGCGTCGAGTAGCGAATTAGGATTCGCTAATTAACCGCCGGTTCGACTGAAACCGCCGGTCGCGGCGACCCGCCGCGACCCGCCCGCCACTCCCCCGGTGGCCTGCCGGGCGCCTGCGCGCGGCCATTCCACGACTTGTCATTGACAGCGCGAGGGCGCGGCCCGAATATATGCGGCTCTTTCGCCGGAGGGGTACCCAAGCGGCCAACGGGAGCAGACTGTAAATCTGCCGTCTTATGACTTCGAAGGTTCGAATCCTTCCCCCTCCACCAGTTTGGCGGATGGCGTCGACGGCGAAAGGGCAGAGAAAGGGTCCGGAAACGGGTCAGTTGGCGGGTGTAGTTCAATGGTAGAACCTCAGCCTTCCAAGCTGATGGTGTGGGTTCGATTCCCATCACCCGCTCCAGTACGGACTCGGTGACGGCAGATCGGTTTTTCGGCGGCTGGCATCCGGATCGGGGTGCGGGCCGGGACAGATGCAGAGTGTTACGAGGGTTCGAACGCCCAGCGCCAGCCCAGGATTACAAAGCTTTCAAAGCCCACGTAGCTCAGTTGGTAGAGTACGTTCTTGGTAAGGACGAGGTCAGCGGTTCGATCCCGCTCGTGGGCACCAGAATGCGAATGGGTTGTTTGCGTATTTAAAGAAGCGTACCGCGAGGAGAGTCGATCGTGTCCAAGGAGAAATTCCAGCGTAACAAGCCGCACGTGAACGTGGGGACGATTGGTCACGTTGACCATGGTAAGACGACGCTGACGGCGGCGCTTACGAAGGTGATGGCCGAGAAGCACGGCGGCGAGTTCAAGGCGTA